>JBMOFW010000052.1:0-15586 GCA_049318685.1 Flavobacteriales bacterium | reverse complement strand
TAATATCCGTCAAGAAAAAGTTCAGCACCACGTTTGCGCCTTCTTCCAACTTGATATCATACTCCAACGTGTGATACTCCATCATTTCTACCTTGATGGTGTATTTACCCAGCGCCACTTTATTGATTTGAAATTTTCCATCTACATCAGATTCCGCTCCCGCGATCAACTTCTCGTCTTGATAAAAGATGACACGAGCATATGACAAAGGTTCTTTCGTTTCAAAGTCGAACACCGCACCAGACACCTCCGACTCCACACCTCCGACCGCACGCCTTTCCACTTCGACAACACCGTGTTCACAATCATGTCGCTGGGAAGAGGATGATTGTTTCATTTTGCAACCCCACAACAAGGCGATGCAAAAAAAGAGGACCGTGTATTTCATATTGTTTCTGAGAAATTATTTGGAAAGATAATTCCAAACTTCGATTCCGAACTTCGATTCCGAACTTCGATTCCGAACTTCGATTCCGAAACTCGATTCCGAACAATAATTCCGGACAATAATTTCGGAACACCCCTAAGCCGGACCGCCCCTTCGGCAAGCTCAGGGCAGCGCTTCGACTTCACTGCTTGCTGGAAGTACTCCTAAACCGCACCGCCCCTTCGGCAAGCTCAGGGCAACGTCTCGACTTTGGTCGCTTCGCTCCCGACGCTCGAGGACCGTCTTTCGCTCTGGTGGGGATGTGAATGGAGTGAAGAAAGAAACTTTGTTTCTTTCTTCACTCCATTCAAATATTATTTAGCGTGACGTTCAGGGTCCCTGAGCGTAGCACTGACGAGCCGCAAGGCGAGGCAGTGCGAAGTCGAAGGGTGGTCAGGGTTAGAGGCTCCTTGCCTTCAAACTTCAACCTTCAAACTTCAAACTTCACCCTTCCCCTCAGCGGCGGGCGCGTTGCATCGGGTTTTCCTCCGGTCTGCCTTGCGATTGTTTGAACAATTCGAATCGACTTGGAATAATGCGTGCAGGCCAGAAATTATTGCTCAAATCAACATCGGCCGTTTCCAATTGTGGGTCGAGTGCGATGGAAGTAGCCTCTTTATCCAATACAAAAACCTTCGTCACCGTGGGTTCTGACATCTTCCAAATTTCTGCGGGAATCTTGTATCGACGTGTAGTGCCATCAGCGAATTCGAATTCAAAAATCAAAGGCATAATTAAACCACCTACATTTTCTACCGTCACTTGATAATAGTATTTTTCGCTCGACAACATTTTCTTCTCTTCTTCACTCAAGCGTTTCATATACTCTTCATAATCCTTGGTATCGAGCAAGGTCACTTTATACGGATCATAATTGGTATAAAAATCGACCAAATCCGGATCAACTTCAATTTGTGTTTTGATGCCCTCGGCACGGTCACGCTGCAACGAAATATCTGCGGGTTGCTCGGTCTTTCTTTCTTTATCAAATCCTTTTTCGTCTTCAGGCTTCATGTTATTCAAACGATACAATTTCACATCGGCCAAATTCATATCGCAATGGTCGGTTCCATAAAACCAACCGCGCCAAAACCAATCGAGGTCTACGCCACTAGCATCTTCCATGGTGCGGAAGAAATCATCTGGTGTAGGGTGTTTGAAGGCCCAGCGACGAGCATATTCTTTGAATGCATAATCAAACAACTCACGCCCCATAACCGTTTCGCGAAGAATATTTAATGCTGTGGCCGGTTTCCCATAAGCGTTGTTTCCGAATTGATAAATACTCTCAGAATTGGTCATGATGGGCGACATCTTTGATTTGTCGCCGCGCATATAATCGACAATGTTTCTTGCCGGACCGCGACGCGTTGGATAGTTTGCGTCAAACTCTTTTTCAGTCAAATATTCTACGAAGGTGTTGAGCCCCTCATCCATCCAAGTCCATTGACGCTCATCGCTATTGATGATCATGGGGAAGAAATTGTGACCTACTTCGTGAATGATGACAGACAGCATGCTGTATTTGGTGTTTTCACTATAGGTACCATCAGCTTCCGGACGACCGCCGTTGAAGCAAATCATTGGATATTCCATACCAATCCACTTCGCATGAACCGAAATGGCTACAGGATAAGGATAGTCGATGGTGTATTTAGAATAGGTGCGCAATGTATGAGCTACCGCACGCGTGCTGTATTGTTCCCAAAGTGGATTGCCTTCTTTTGGATAAAACGACATAGCCAATGGACGCTTGTCGCCAATTTTCACCGCTTGTGCATCCCATATAAATTTGCGTGAAGAAGCAAAGGCAAAGTCGCGCACATTTTCAGCTTTGAAAATCCAGGTCTTCTCTGTTTCCTTCTTTTCTTTTTCACGATTCACTGCTTCGTCTTGTGTGCAGATAATGATGGGTTCATCAGATGATTTCGCTTGATCAAAGCGCTTCATTTGTTCTGCCGTCAACACTTCTTTTGGATTTTGCAAAACACCCGTGGCGCCTACAATATGATCTGATGGAACAGTAATGGCCACGGTGTAATTACCAAAATTGAGTGTGAACTCTCCTCCACCTAAGAATTGCTTGTGCTGCCAACCGGCATAATCCGTATATACCACCATGCGCGGATAAAACTGCGCGATGGTATAGAGGTAATTTTGATCTGTTTCAAAATATTCATAACCACTTCTGCCGCCTAGGCGCATGCGGTCGTTGATATTGTACCACCATTTTATTTTAAATGAAAATACAGCTCCAGGTTTGAGTGGCTGAGCCAAATCAATGCGCATCATCGTTTGGTTGATGGTGTATTTCATGTCTTTCCCAGATGCATCTTTCACCTCCATGAGTTTAAATCCTCCGTCAAACCAAGGCTCGAGATCAACGATATCATTCAAGCTCATGCGCTCTCCAATCTTGGATTGCTCGATAGCATAGGCATCACTATTCTGCGCCATATTGTTTTGATCCAATTGCAGCCATAGATAATAGAGAGCGTCTGGAGAATTGTTGTGATACGTTATTGTTTCCTCGCCGGTGATACGCTGAATTTTATCATCCAGGCGCAATTTGATATTGTAATCTGCTTGTTGTTGCCAATACGCATTACCGGGAGCACCACTAGCCGTGCGCTGATCATTTGGCGTAGCGAGTTCTGGACCGAGTTGTTTGAATTTATCTTCCCATTTTTTTTCTTGGGCATTCGCTGAGAAAAAGCCAACGAGTGAGATGGCTACAAAAATTGATCGAAGGTTCATAAAACAAAAATAGGTGATGTGAGGAAAGAATAAAAAACAAAAAAGTGCGGCGTTCCGCACTCTTTTGCCCTTACAAAAATGTTTGTGACGGTAGCTTTCCATAGAAAACGTCACACGTTCACCTCGTACTATATTAGCTTAATCCTATCCATGAGTTGATCTTTGAAGGTACGGCTAATGGGCACGTCCTTCGTTGGCATCTTCACGTTGAAATTGGCCATGTCGATATCCTCAATCATGTCCATATTGATCACGAAGTTGCGATTGACCTGAATGAATTTGTCGCGTGGAAGCTTTTCAAGCAAATCTTTGAGGGAGATTTTGCAGTTGATCATTCGCTGTCCCACGCTGAGTGCCGAGTATTTGCCGTCTACTTCGATAAATTCAATGTCTTTGATGTACAGTTTTTTCAATCTGTTTCCAACCCTAGTATAAAGACATTCTTCTACCGGCGCATTGTCGGTGGTGAATCCCACGATATCGCGAGAATGCTCGATGGCCAAAGCGACCGAGCGCTCGAAGTTGACGCGATCGATTGGTTTGCTGATGAACGCTAGCGGAGTAGCCAGTTTCGCTTTGTTAAAGAACTCCTCATTATTATATGCCGTGAGGAAGAGTACAGGAGTGCGACGAATCTCGTGCATCTTTTTAGCCAATTCAATCCCGTTTGTTGTACCATTGATACTGATATCGCAGATAACGATGTGGGGGTGTTTGATGGTAAAAAGGACGAGCGCGTCAACCGCATTATCAGCAAATCCGATGAGTTCATGCCCCATTTCCTTAATAATAACCTCCAGATTGGAGCGGACCACCAGATCGTCTTCAACGACCAAAACTTTAGCTACTGTGTTCATGTTTAATCGATTTAGCGTGTTTGAGTTGCAAAAAGTGTGTTTTATACTTCCCGCAGTACAAAAGAATGTAACTTATCCCAAGTTTTAACAACGACCTATACCGTTAAAAATGTCGTTTATGGCCATTTTCATGCATTTTCACCCTAACTGACCCAAAATCGCAAGTTTTGGCACGGTACATTTTTACCTATCAAGGTATGAAAAGAGGCACGACAGGTAGAAATACGGGAACAAAGTGTATGTTTTACTCAAAAACTGATTGTCAATCACTTGCTTGGGACTAGCCACAAAAAAATCAGATTAATCACTTCCTTTCCTCGACAAAATCCCGTTATAAAACGACAAAGGCATTTTTTAGCCAACGTAGACTTTCGCCTACAACAATATATTATATTTGCATATCTAAAGTTTTTGATGTCATGCAGACCGAATTAGACGAAATCCTCTTAGAAGACATTGCTGCCGTAGAAACCAGCAAGCTAGTGCTTTACAATGATGAAGTCAACACATTCGACTTTGTCATTGATTCATTGATTTCGGTATGTGGTCATGATCCTCAACAAGCCGAACAGTGCACCATCCTTGTTCATTATAAGGGCAAATGCGAAGTCAAGAATGGTGAATACACCAAACTTGAGCCGATGTGCACCGCTTTACTCGATAGAGGTTTGACTGCAGAGATTCAATAATCCACCTTTTCTCATTCTTATTTTATTATGAAAAAAACAACATTGGTACTGGGGGTTATCCTAGCTATCGCGTATGCTGTATCGTGTACTCGCGTCCCAATCACCAACCGCAAACAAATGAACCTCATCGCTGAAAGCGAAATGATTGGTATGAGTTTGACGGCATACAAAGATTTTTTAGATAGTTCTAAAGTATTGCCATCAACTGACAACCGAACGATTATGGTTCAGCGCATTGGTATGAATATTAAGAATGCAGTAGAAAAATATTTGGCAGATCATAACCAATCAAAACGTGTCGAAGGATTTCAATGGGAATTTAATGTAGTGGATGAAGCCACCGTGAATGCATGGTGCATGCCAGGTGGTAAAGTGGTCGTTTATACCGGCATTCTTCCTGTGACGCAAGATGAAGCAAGTCTTGCCGTAGTGATGGGACACGAAATTGCCCACGCCATTGCACGCCACGGAAACGAACGCATGAGCCAAGGATTGTTGATCAATGCTGCGGGTTCGACTCTGGGTGCTGTAATGTCTGAAAAACCAGGACTTGGTCGTGATATCTTTTTACAATCCTATGGTATAGGAAGCACGCTCGGCATGTTGGCTTATAGCCGCAATCATGAAAGTGAAGCCGATAAATTGGGTTTGGTATTTATGGCCATGGCGGGATATAATCCGAATGCGGCCATTGGATTTTGGGAACGCATGTCGGCATCTGGCGGACAAGCGCCACCCGAAATTCTCAGCACTCACCCCAATGACGAAACACGCATCAACAACTTGAAAGAGTTTATGCCTGAAGCGATGAAGTATTACACCGGGAACTAGCTGCAGGCTGCAGGCTGAAGCTTGAAGCCTGAAGCTATTTGTTAGAATCGCTGTTAGGAAGTTGAACTTTTGAATTTTTAGAAATAGACCGCCCTCCATGTGAGGGCGGTACTTTTGTAAACAAGATTCAACCTTAATTTCTACCCACATGACCATGACCCAAGACCGATTGAAGATGATCGAACTGATGCTCGAAACCAATCCGCGCGACAGTTTTCTTCATTATGCTGCCGCATTGGAACATCAAAAGAAAGGGGATACGAATCAGGCGATTAAAATCTTGAGAACAATCATCAAGAATGATCCTAACTATCTCGCTAGTTATTACCAACTTGGTAAAATGCTAGAAGAGAAAAATAAAATTGCCGAAGCCATCGAGATCTATAAAATCGGCAAAGAGGTCGCTAAGAAACAAAGCGAAATGAAAACCCTTGGTGAACTCACCGAAGCGTTGATGCTTCTTGATGTTTACGAAGACGAATGAAAAGAATCGCTTTCTATTGTAGTTCGATAAGCTGGGGCGGACTCGAAATGAATTTCGTGCGCTATGCACAATGGCTCTCCGAATGCGGCCACTCTGTGCATGTCTATTGTGTAGATGCCTCTCCTATTCATCAACAAATAATAAAAGCCAATTTGTCGCATACTACTGTAGCGCACAATCGCAAGTATGCCGACTTCATCAATGCTTGGAAAGTATCGAGGCTGGTCAAATCCTTCGGTGCGGAAATCATCTGGTTTCGCGACACGCGTGATATGTCTATTCTAGGTTTGGTGAAAATGTTGTTGGGAGGAAAACCAAAACTCATCTACCAACAAGCTATGCAATTGGGTGTCGATAAAAAAGACATCTTACATACGATTCGTTTCAATCGCATCGACATTTGGATTGCGACTCTGAATTTTTTGAAAGAACAAGTTCTAACACGCACCCATTTTTCTGAAAAAAAATTGCATGTGATTCCATTGGGAGTTGATGCATCTCGGCTTCACACAAATCTTCCCAATAAATCTACATGCCGCAAGCAATTGCTCCTTCCAGCAGACAAACTGTTGATTGGTGTGATCGGACGAATCGACCCGTTGAAAGGACAACATATCGCCATCAATGCTATTCAGCTTTGTCCGGATCATGTGCACTTGGTGATCATGGGAGAATCGACCAAAAATGAAGGCAATGAATATGAGCATGAACTCAAGAAAAAAGTGCGTTCATTGGGTTTAGAAAAACGCGTACACTTCCGTCCTTACAGCAGCAACGTTGGTCCTTTTTATCAATCGCTCGACATCTTTGCGATGACATCGAAAGGAGAAACATTCGGCACCGTGACAATAGAGGCCATGAGTTTTTCTCTTCCCGTGATTGGCACAAATTCTAGCGGAACTCCCGAAATCTTAAACTTTGGACAAGCCGGACTCTTATTCGAACCTGAAAATGCACTCGAACTATCTGAGCATATTAAAGCACTTGCCGTATCCGACACAGAGCGTGTGCAATGGGGTGAACGCGCACATCAACGCTTTCAACAACTATATGCGAAAGAGGCCAGTCTCCAGGCGATAGCCCGCATTCTCTGAAAACCGTATTAGTCTTCGCAATATTGGCCGTAGACACCCAACATTAAAATTAAATCATTTGCTCCAATAACGCCATTGCCATCCATGTCTCCGGGACATCCAGCAGTAGCACTAAATTGACACGATCCATCATCGACCATAGCTTCTGAATTGTAATTGGTTGCGTTGATATAAGTGCAACCCGGCACTCCACCCACAATAATCCAATCCAACACATTCGAAGCGCGTGTGCATTCGCCATTGGAAGCGTGCACGGAAAAACTTCCGGCGCTCGCAGGAGCGTAGGCTTGCGAAGTAGCTCCGTTAATTTGGGTATTTCCATTAAACCACCAATAACTCAAAGCACTCGATGATTCTAGTGCACCTTGATCATTGACAGCAATAACGGGAGTGAATTCTCCACATGCATCCTTTATTTTCACGATAGTACCTCCTTGGCGAATGATGTATAATTCTCCGGCAGCATCCTCTTGAATAGCCACGCACGCCCCACCAGCGCTTCCATAATTCGTGGTAGTGAATCCGCTTGTGGCATTGCCCGAGAGTCCGTAGAGTATGCCGGCACAATAATCGGTAAAGAAATAAATGCCTTGCATGGCCGGATATTTTGATCCGCGATACACTATACCTCCAGTAATAGAACAAAATGAAGTGGGAGCGGAATGACTAAAAACTGCGGCTGGAGCGATCATCGTAGATTGAGCTGCGCATCCCGTGGAGTTGTAAGCCACATTTCCTTCATAACAGCGCCATCCGTAGTTTTCAGCACCCGTTGAAGAGGCTGGGCGAAAATTGATTTCTTCCCATAAATTTTGACCTACATCGGCAATCCATAGATCGCCTGTTTGACGATCAAAAGAAAACTTCCATGGATTGCGCAAGCCGTAAGACCAAATCTCCGGTTGTGTATTCGCTTGTCCTACGTATGGATTCGATGCAGGAATACTATAAGGATTTCCATTATCAACATCTATGCGGAGCATTTTGCCCAGAAGTTCATTGAGGTTTTGGGCTCTATTTCCGGGGTCTCCTCCACTTCCACCATCCCCCATACCGATGTATAAGTATCCATCAGGTCCGAAAGCCAAGTGTCCACCATTATGATTGCCGTAAGGTTGTATGATGGTTTTTAGAATGGTGGCGCTGGCCGCGTTGGCTACATTTGGATTGTTGCTTACTTGGTATCGCGCAATGACTGTATTCCCCGAAGTATTGGTATAATTGATATAGAAATACCCATTTTCTGCATAATTCGGATGAAAAGCCAAACCGAGCAATCCTTGTTCAGATCCCGTGGTGATCATACCTTGGATACTCAAGAAAGTGCCGATGTAATTTCCGAGGGTATCGATAATTTCAATTTCTCCGACATTTTTTTCCAAAATGAATAAGCGATGATCGCCGCAATGGGCCATGCCCACGGGGCCTGACAGTCCAGAATATACCGTTTCTAGTTCGATTGTCACGGGAGTCACTGATTGCGCAGCGCTAAAATGTTGAACAGTGATCAATGCCAGCAAGAGTATCAATTTTTTCATAGTCGATTGGAGAATTTAAAAAATCAAGTAAGTTTGAACGGTGAGACCAATCTATTGCTATTTCCTCATATTTCATTGTTTGTTTTTCAGCGTTTTTGGGAAAGCCAACGACACTAGCAAACTATATTCTCCTCCAAAAAAGCCACCATTGACCAGCTTGATTGGGGTGCACTATGGTTTTATCATTCCGCACAATCCACAAATGACCCACTTGATTCGTGGTCACTCACGTGGAGTTCACTTTCAATTGTTGTGGCCAACTCTTGGCAATAAGAACTGGGAAAAGCGCTATGGTCTGCCCGAACAAGGATTGGATGTTTTTTTTAATCACACCGGAAATATCAAACAACTTGGATATCAATTTGCCTCCTCCTATTTAGTCAACCTCCCTTTGCTTCGTCAGTCGAAACACAATGATCGTGCATACACCGAATTCAGTCACTGGCTTGGCCTCGGTATTGGGTTCGGATACAACACAAAAACCTGGGATTTAGAAAACAATCATCAAGCAGACGTCATTGGATCGCATATCAATGTTGCGTTGACCATGCAATACAGTGCAAAACTAATTACGCTTAAGGCTAGCGAACTTCGCGCAGGATTGCGACTAACGCATTTTTCCAATGGTGCCTTCCAACTGCCTAATCAAGGAACAAATAATATTGGCGCATTTGTGATGTGGGGATTGCGTCGAAAAGATTCATTTTCTCCTATTAATAAAAAAGAAATGGCCCCATTTTCTCGTGAATGGAAAACCGCTGTAAGTCTTGTGCATGGCTGGAAAGAAATAAGCCCGCCCGGTGGTAAAAAATATCCGAGTTTTACTTTCTCCGCAATGGAAGAATACCATTCAACATATAAAAGTTCATTCGGTATAGGACTGGATGCGATGTATAATAGTTCGTTGAAAAAACTTATGCAGCGCTACGACTCCGACCAAAGCGGTGTTTCGAACGGCGATGTATTTCAACTTGGTGTAGTATTCTCTTATGGTTTACACTTTGATCGCATGGTATTGCGCTTTCAGCAAGGTGTTTATTTTAGGTCAAAATGGACTTCAGATGGAAGCTTGTATCATCGGGTATCTTTGCGCTACGCCCTGAATGATCATTGGCAGTTGCACCTTGGTTTGAAAACACATTTTGCGAAAGCGGATCACGGCGAGCTTGGTTTGGTGTACACATTAAAATGAGACGAAGTAAAAAATCATATCGAATAATTGTAGTTGGTTTTGCGCTGACAACGCTCTTTTCGTGCAATCGTGAAAGTGCGCCAGATTGCTTCAAGCAAGCAGGAGAGGAAGTTCAGATCACGCGCGACATAGCAGACTTTGATCAACTCGAATTGGAAGACTATATTCAAATCGAATTGATCGATTCAAGCGCATGTGGTGTAAAAATTAGCGGACCGAAAAATGTGCTTCCCAAGATAAAGACGGAGGTGAATGATGGTGTGCTTCATATTTCTAACGGCAACACGTGCAATTTTGTGCGTTCATTTAAGCGCGAGATCGTGGTGCAAATTTTTGCGCCTACCATTCGACATATCGAAAATCGTTCGACTGGTCATATTCGTTCAAATGGAATGTTGTTTGGTTCGTATCTCCGCATAGACAATAGGCATGCATCAGGCACCATCGATTTGGCCTTTACAGGAGATAGTATAGCTGTATTGTCGCATACCGGAGTTGCGGACGTCAAACTCCAAGGCATTGTGCATTTGAGCACATTATTCAATCAAGGCTTGGGCATCATTGATGCGGCGGCGTTGCAATCAGAAAACACCTATATCAACAATTCATCGATCAATGATGTGTATGCCTATTCCTCCGGGTATTTGTACAGTGCCATCAATTTTTCGGGCAACAATTTCGTGAGTGGACATCCGACGCTGATCGATGAGCGAGATTTAGGAGAAGGCGAATTGATTCTTACTTCGCAGTAAAATAAGGCAGAAGTTGCGCGGTAATGGCTTCAGGGCAGCGTGTAGGTTTGCCTGTCGTTTTGTCGACAAAAACTAAATCTGTTTTTGCTTCATTCAATAGCGTATCACCTCGCCATGTTTTGTAAGAAAATTTAATGCGTACTCCAGGCATTTCGATGATTGATGTTTCAATCACCAATTCATCATCATAAAACGCAGGCTTGTAATATTTTATCGAAAATTCGGAAACTGGCAACAGAATGCCTTGATCTTCGAGATCACGATAGGAAACGCCCAATTCTCTTAGGGATTCAACTCGTGCCACTTCAAAATATGTAGCGTAATTTCCGTAATAGGTAAATCCCATTCGGTCTGTTTCAGCGTACCTTACGCGTAGAGCAATTTGCGAAATAAACATGGTGCAAAATACGATGAAGTGTTAGCTAATGTGTTGTGAGCGCCAACCAACAAATAAAAAAACAATGTTTACAACCTCAAATGACTTGAAGTGACAAAAATCAGTCAACAAAAGACAATATTGGGGTAAGGACGTGAAGGATAACCGCTTAGAATAATTCACTTGAATGAATAATCTCGTACCTGTCAAAAATACTGATAAATCAAGCGTTTCGGAAAAAATGTTGAATAGTCAAACTTTCTAAAAAGTCAATAGCCAAGTTCTTTTTTTTTTCACTTTTTTCATCGTTCTTTTGTTGCGCATTAGAATGGTTGGACTATTTTAGCCGTCTAAGCCTTACAATTTCTACAACAACCGTATTAACCATATTTAATCAATGAAGAAGGACCATAATCAGGTTTGGCAAAATTGCCTTGACGTAATCAAAGACAATGTAAGTCCACAAGGATTCAAGACCTGGTTTGAGCCCATTAAACCTGTTAAGCTAGAAGATAACGTTTTGACTATTCAAGTACCATCTCAATTTTTTTATGAGTGGCTTGAGGAACATTATGTAACTCTACTTAAGAAGATCATCAAGAAGGAGCTAGGTGCTGAGGGCAGATTGGAGTATTCCATTATTATGGAAAACAATTTGAACAACTCTAACCCATATACCATCAAAGTTCCAACGAGCAATCGCAAAGCTGTAAAAAATGCACCTGTGAATATGCCGCTGGATATGGGTGAAGCACCAATTAAAAACCCATTTATTATTCCTGGTCTTCGCAAGTTGAATGTGGATTCGAACCTCAATCCGAATTATTCATTTGAAAATTTTATTGAAGGTGATTGCAATCGCTTAGCGCGCAGCGCTGGATTTGCTGTCGCAAACAAACCGGGCGGCACTGCTTTCAACCCATTGTTGATTTATGGAGGTGTTGGTTTGGGTAAAACGCACCTCGCACATGCCATCGGAATTGAGATTAAAAATAAATTTCCTGAGAAGACTGTTCTTTATGTCAGTTCTGAGAAATTCACACACCAGTTTATTGATGCCGTGCGCAACAATACGGTGAATGATTTTTCACATTTCTATCAAATGATGGATGTGCTGATTATTGACGATGTGCAATTCTTTAGTGGCAAGGAGAAAACACAAGATATTTTCTTCCACATCTTCAATCATCTGCATCAGACAGGCAAACAAATCATTCTTACCAGCGATAAACCTCCTGTAGAGATGCAGGGCATGGAGCAACGTTTGTTGTCACGTTTCAAATGGGGACTCAGCGCAGATCTTCAAGTGCCTTCACTTGAAACGCGCATCGCCATCCTGAAAAAGAAAATGTACGCCGATGGAATCGATCTTCCAGACGAAGTAGTAGAATACCTCGCCTACTCGATTACCACCAACGTACGTGAGTTGGAAGGTGCTTTGATCTCTTTGATCGCTCAATCTTCTTTGAATAAAAAATCAATCACCTTGGATCTTGCCAAGCAAATGATTGACAAGTTTGTGAAGAATACAGCGCGCGAAGTAAGTATCGATTACATCCAGAAAGTGGTATGTGATTATTTCGATCTTCCGATTGAGTTGTTGAAGAGCAAAACGCGTAAGCGTGAAATTGTTCAAGCTCGTCAAATCGCGATGTACTTTGCGAAGAAAATGACCAAGAGCAGTTTGGCAAGTATCGGTGCACATTGCGGTGGAAAAGACCACGCTACCGTACTTCACGCTTGTCGCACGGTCAACAACCTTCAGGAAACGGATAAGCATTTCCGCAAATACCTCGAAGATTTGGAAAAGAAACTCAGTATTGCTTAAATAAAAAAGGCCCCTTCGGGGCCTTTTTCTTTATATCTACTTTCTATTCATTATTCAACCGGAACAATCATCCAAGTAATGTACTTGGCAGGATCTTTCACCTCCATCGGATCATTCGCATACACCTCATAAGGCGAATAACGCACTTTATATGTCGCGTTGACTTGTTGCATCAATTGACCCCACGCTTTCTCCGTGCCTTCATAGGGACCAACAAAAACATACTTCACGGCTTTACCACCAGGGATCATCGTTGAATTGAACCCGTCTACCTTAGTTTCTGAAGAAACAGGTAAGGCCACTTCAATATCAATCTCACGCTTTGCTGCATCATACGAATGTGAAATCGAGGTCGGCATACCCGCAATTTTTCCACCCAAAGCAGGCACAAGTGCGCCGTAAATGCTACTGAAATAAGATGAATCCAATTTAGATACTGCTATGACGGCTCGCTTTCCGACATACCATTGGTTCGCCAACGTAATTTCTTCGATGGGGAGCATGGCATTTTTAGGCATCGCCTCAGAGTGCAACTTAATGCCTTTTAATCCTTCTTCATAATCGGCTTCCAATGCGCTCATTCCGCCCATAATGACCATGATACCGCGCATCATGAAGGGCAATTCACCACCATCCATCGACCAAGTCACTTCGGTGCTATCCCCTTTGGGTTCAATGAGGAAAGACGCCAAACTTTCACCATCCCAATCTTTAAACTTGAGTGAAGTGCGCACTGATTTGTTCGGAACCACTTCAATAATGGTTTGCTCACCCGAGCCCTGTGACTCACTCGTCCAAGACATTTTATGTCCAACGGTTCCGGGTTGCCCGTCATAGGTCAATTGCATGTTGGGATCCTTTTTTTGCCAGGGTGACCACTTCACCCCTTCTTTAAAGTTGGAAACCAACGAAAACACAGCTTCGGGAGTTGCGCCAACAGTTCTGGATTTGCTGGTCACAAAAGTTTTGGGACCCAAGAAGCATAGTACAAGATATACACCTAGTACGATGAGAAGCGCGATTAACGCTATGCGTAATATTTTCATTCTGACGAGGTATTGGTGATAAGTAGGGATCAAATATAAATGGTTTGACTTATCTATCTTTACGCCAATTGAATTTTGTGAAAGTCCAATCCCCCGCACAAGGAATTTTGTACATGGTATTCTCGGTGTTTTGTTTTGCCGTGGTGAATGCCATTGCCAAAGCACATAGCCATATTCCTGTGCATGAAATTATCCTTTTTCGCTCTGTAGTATCTTTTGTATACTGTGCCGTCTATGTCCGTTATTTTCATATTTCGTTTTGGGGGAACAATCATTTTTGGCTAGTGATGCGGGGATTGATGGGTTTTGTCGCATTAACTATGTTTTTCATGACCGTGATGCACATGCCTTTGGCCAGTGCGAGTACCATTCAGTATTTATCACCTGTATTTACTGTGTTGATCGCTACTCAACTCAATAACCAACAAGTAAAACCTGTGCAATGGATTTATTTTGCTATTGCGCTCGTGGGTGCGGTGATGATTAAAGGTTTTGACCATCGCGTCGAATTGCAATGGCTTTTGGTCGGTGTAGCATCAGCTTTCTTTGCCGGACTAGCCTACAACTCCATAATTAAGAGCAAAGGCACCGACCATCCAATGACCATTGTGATGTATAATTCGATGGTTGCTCTTCCTTTGGCCGGAACATGGTGTCTTTTTGATTGGGTGACTCCCGTTGGACTAGAATGGTTCTACTTTTTGATCATGGGCATCTTCGCACAAGCAGCGCAGTACTTCATGACTTTGGCATTGCACAGTGATGTAGCTAGTAAAATCGCTCCGTGGAACTATTTCGGCGCTGTGTTTGCGCTGCTCATCGGGTCATTCTTTTTTCACGAAGATATCGTGTGGCTAAGTGCCCTCGGTATGTCGCTGGTCGTCGTGGGAGTGGTGCTCAACGCGCGTGTCAAGTGATTAAGATGCTCGTTTTAGGCGAATACGATGGCGAATAGCCATTGTAGTACCGATAATCATCACCAAACATCCAATCCACAACACATTGATCTGCGGAAAAATTTCTGCTGAAAGGATCAGCATATCTTTCACACTGCTCGAGTGTTGTTGGAAAGTCAACTCCAATTGGTCATCCTTGTGTTGTAACGCCAAAAGTGATTTAAACTTTACCGATTCACTTGGGAACGTTAATGGCGTTCCGTCATCCATATTGACAATAGCAATAACCAATTTTTCTGTATCCACGCCATCTGTCAACGTGCAAAATGCTCTTTTTAAAACCACATTTTGAGGCAGTTCTTTCGGCAATTCTTCGATTTCAATCATGCTATCAACACGGAAAGTCAAAAACTCGTTCAGCGCCACATCTGTTTGCATGCCAATGATGCCATTGGTTGGTTCCAAATAGCCATTTTCATCCACCTTATTTTCATATTCGGTGTATTTGATATACGTGTATAAATCTTCTGAAAAACCGTGTTTAATTGCCGGTTCGCGTGATACTTGTTCTTTCGCAAACAATAACGTTGGTTCCAGAGTAAACGCTCTCTCACCGGGAATTCCGGGTTTCCATTCAGGAACTTCTTCAGGATCTGCTTCTGCCGGAGTGACTTGGGTCCACAAGGAATCTTGACTCCAATCCGCTACAAAATCACCTGAAGATTCGTGTGTTTTAATCGCTCGGAAAGCACTTCCCTTCATAGAAACATAGTCTCCTTCCTTGTACGTAATCGGATTCTTTTTCAAATAGTCTATCGT
>JBMOFW010000051.1:0-15624 GCA_049318685.1 Flavobacteriales bacterium | reverse complement strand
TTTCGGCATAATTTTGGCGTCACCGACACCACCATGAATCCGACAAACAAATTATACCTCTTGAACAACCGAACGATCATTCGCTCGGTTGTTTTGTTTTTGTTGATTTTGTCGTTTTCAACTGCTTTCTCCCAAAACACTTCTCGCAAGCTTGTCAAATTGCTTCGCGCAGATGTGAATGAGTTTGACAAAGCCTATATGGATGCTCAGCGCGTAAAAGGCAATGTCGTTTTTGAATACGAGGGAACAATGTTTTATTGCGATAGTGCCCATATTTTCAAAAACAAAGACTTCGATGCTTTCGGCGCCATTCGCGTCACTAAGCCCGGTTCATTTCAACTCAACGGAAAATACCTTCATGTAGATCAACAAAAGAAACTGGCCACGATTACCGAAAGCGTGGTTCTCCGCGACAATCAAATGACGTTGACCGGCAATAAATTGATGTATCACATCGATTCTGAAATTGCGAGTTATACGGGTGGCGCCCGTATTGTTTCTAACGCCAACAACAATGTCTTGACTTCGCGTGAAGGCAGCTATCACACCAAGACCGAGACGTTTTATTTTCGAAACAAGGTGGTACTTAAAAACCCCGACTATCAAGTAGAATCAGACACCTTGAAATACAATGATGCAACCGAAGTGGCTTATTTCTACGGGCCAACAACCATTACCGGAGATGATACGGAAATTTATTGTGAAAATGGTTGGTACAACACTCAAAAAGACATCTGCCAATTCAATCGCCACGCTTGGGTGCGTTCACAAAAAACTATCCTAAAAGGAGATTCCATTTACTACAATGGCGAAAAGGGATTGGGTGAAGTGTTTCGAAATATTTCCATTCGCGACACCACTTCCAACATCATCATTTCAGGCGAGTATGGAATTCATTATGAAAAAACAAAAGAAAGCATTGTCACCGAAAAAGCGCTGATGACCCAAATTTTCGAAGCCGGAGATTCTCTTTTCATGCATGCTGATACCTTGCGTTCCATCCCCGATTCTTCTGGAAAAGACCAGCTCTTTGCATTTCATCATGTCAAGTTTTTCAAACAAGACTTTCAAGGCATGTGTGATTCCTTGAGCTACACTTCAGCTGATAGCACATTGCATTTATTCAAAGACCCCGTGCTTTGGTCTGAACAAAATCAAATTACAGGAGACTCCATCTGGATCTCCAATAAAGATGGAAAAATTGACCGAATGATCGTTCGGGGCAATAGCTTTATCATCTCTGAAAACACACCCAAGGAATACAATCAAATCAAAGGAAGAAATATGGATGCTTCCTTTGTCAATAACGCACTGCATTCGGTATACATAGAAGGAAATGGTCAGTTGATTTACTTCCCTCAAAGTGAATCAAAGACAGAGAATGAAAAACCCAAGACCATGGGATTGAACAAAGGCGATTGTTCAAACATCTATATTGAAATCAAAGACAACGATATCGTCAAATTGAGGATGGAGCAAGAGGCCAACAATATTTTGAGCCCACTTAAAATGGCAAACCCGGGAAACTTTACGCTTGATGGGTTTGATTGGTTAGCTCATCTTCGACCTATATCGAAAGACAGTATCTTCAAGTAATTCTCAATTACATTTTAAAAAGCGGGAAACCCTCCATGAGTTCGTTTACCTCTTTGCGCACCTTGGCAATAACCGCTTCTTGATCTTTATTCATGAGCACCTCATCAATAAGATCTGCAATGGTAATCATATGCGTTTCATCCAAACCACGCGTGGTCACTGCTGGAGTTCCAATGCGGATACCACTCGTTACGAAGGGCGATTTATCATCAAACGGCACCATATTCTTATTCACAGTAATATCAGCGGCCACCAATGCATTCTCTGCGTCTTTACCTGTGATTCCTTTGCTGCGTAGATCTACCAAAAAACAGTGGTTATCCGTTCCACCCGATACAATTCCGTAACCCTTGCCCACCAACGCATCGGCCAATGCAGAAGCATTTTTCATCACCTGCTCTCCATAGACTCTAAAGTTTGAGTCGAGTGCTTCACCAAAAGCAACCGCTTTTGCCGCAATGACGTGTTCCAATGGTCCACCTTGCATTCCAGGAAAAACACCACTATCCAACACAGAAGACATCATGCGCAACTCTCCTTTTGGCGTCTTCAATCCGAATGGGTTTTCAAAGTCTTTTCCCATCATAATAACACCTCCACGAGGACCGCGAAGCGTCTTGTGTGTAGTGGTGGTAACAATATGGCAATAACGCAAAGGATCATTGAGCAATTTTTTAGCAATCAAGCCGGCCGGGTGAGAAATGTCAGCCAAAAGCAAAGCACCCACTTCATCTGCAATTTCGCGGAATCGGCGATAATCCCAATCACGACTGTAAGCCGATGCACCGCAAATAATCAATTTCGGTTGCTCACGGCGAGCCGTTTCAGCCACCACCTCCATATCGATACGCCCGGTCTCACGGTCCACACCATAAAACACCGGACTGTAAAGTTTTCCACTATAATTCACGGGTGAACCATGTGTCAAGTGACCACCTTGAGACAAGTCGAGACCCATGATTTTATCGCCTGGTTGCAATACTGCGAGCATCACCGCGGAATTGGCATTTGCTCCTGAATGCGGTTGAACGTTGGCCCATTCAGCACCAAACAACTCCTTCAATCGATCAATGGCCAATTGCTCTACTTCATCCACAACCTGACATCCGCCATAGTAACGCTTGCCAGGAAGCCCTTCAGCATATTTATTGGTCAACACAGAGCCCATGGCTTCCATGACTTGTTTGCTCACAAAGTTCTCAGAAGCAATCAGCTCTATACCGTGCAACTGCCTGTTATGTTCGCGTTGAATAAGTTCGAAGATTTTTTGATCGCGCATGTCGGTTAAATATTGTTGCGAAAGTAGTAGTTCGCGTTGGTTGATTCATCTTTGCATCGAAGCATTTTTTGAACATGAATAAGAAAGCCAACCGTCTCATACATTCCACAAGTCCTTATCTATTGCAACATGCCTATAATCCTGTGGATTGGTATGCTTGGGGTGAAGACGCCTTTCAAAAAGCGACCGATGAAAACAAACTTGTATTGGTGAGCATTGGATACAGCGCTTGCCATTGGTGTCATGTGATGGAACATGAAGTTTTTGAAGACGGCGAAGCTGCTCAGTATATGAACGATCATTTTGTGTGCATCAAAGTAGACCGCGAAGAGCGACCGGATGTGGATCACTTATACATGGATGCGGTTCACCTGATGGGCCAACAAGGCGGCTGGCCATTAAATGTATTTGTACTGCCCGACGGCCGCCCCATTTTTGGGGGCACCTATTTTCCCAAACATCGTTGGCTGGGTGTCTTAGAATCGCTCGTCAGTCTAGCTCGCGAGGATGAAGAAAAAATGGAATCCTATGCCAAAGCTCTGGAGAAAGGTCTTTATCAACTCGAAAATTTCAACAAAGCCGGATCGAATCTTCCCGATAAGGATACGCATAATCGCTTGATCATAGAATGGATGAATACGTGGGACATGGAAAAAGGCGGTACGCGTCGTGCACCCAAATTTCCAATGCCGGCCCATATTGATCTTGCTCTTCATTTCGGTGTGCGCACCGGAGATGCGGACGCGTTGGAGTATGTTTATACCACGCTCAACAAAATGGCTCAAGGGGGGATCTATGACCAAGTAGGTGGTGGATTTGCTCGGTATAGCGTAGATGACATTTGGAAAGTGCCGCACTTCGAAAAAATGCTCTATGACAATGGTCAACTTATTTCAACTTACGCAAAAGCCTTTCGCCATTCGAAAAACCCGATGTACAGTCGAATCATTCAAGAAACGATTGATTTTATTCAACGCGAATGGCACGCCCCCAATGGCCTGATCATGTGTGCCTCAGATGCCGATTCGGAAGGTGTTGAAGGAAAATACTATGTATGGAATAAAAGTGAACTAGAGCAAATTTTAGGCGAAGACTTCCCAATTGCAGAAGAAGTCTATCATGTCGACCATCAAGGCTTTTGGGAGCATAACAACTATATTCTTATGCGCCGAAATTCCGATACCGAACAGGCAGAAAAATGGGAAAAACCGATTGAACATTCGGTAGAAATAATAAACCGAATAAACGCTCGGTTGTCGGAGAAAAGAAAGGAGCGAGTCGCCCCAAGCAAAGACACCAAAACTATTACTTCTTGGAATGCCCTTTACATCAAAGGACTTGCAGAAGCTTCAATAGCGCTTTCATCCGAAACCTATCTATCCCTTGCGGAAAAACTCTTTGAAACATTAAAACAAGAACACGACCTTGGAGATCAAGGATTGATTCGAAATAAAGATGGCCAAGGCGTTGTCAAAGCCTTCTTGGAAGATTACAGCACATTGATCGACGCCTCTATTCACTTGTTCTATGCTTCAGACAATTCAAAATACTTGTTGCAAGCCGATATTTGGACGCAACAAGCCTTAGAAAAATTTGGCGATAAGGACAAAGCCTTGCTCTGGTTTTCACGACGCGACCCGTTGATTTTGAGTCGCAAGAAAGAGGTGATTGATAATGTGATTTCATCGAGCAACGCCATTATGGCGGTCAATTTATTCCAGCTATCTCGTTTAATGGGCAATACGGCCTACGAAGAGCGAGCGATTCGCATGCTCAATGAAGTAAAGCCGCAGATAGATCATGCCGGCTCGTACACGCTCTGGTTGATGTTACAAGAGTGGCTCATCTCTGGATTCCAAGAAATCATCCTCACGGGACCTGAGGCGCTTGATTGGAAAAAAGACCTCAATTCCCGATTCTTGCCTTCGTCCATTTTTGCGACATCAACAACGGATAGTTCATTGCCTGTATTCGAAGGACGTATCGGCACGGTTACTGCCTGTTATGTTTGCAAAAACAAAACCTGTTCTTTGCCGTTCGATACCCTAGAAGCGGCAAGAGCTGCTATTAGCCAATGAAATTCGTATCACTACTCCTACTTATGATGTTCGCCCTTCTAGGGCAAGGACAAATCATCGACAATCGCAAAGGCAATATTTTCGATGATGAAATGTATTTCAACCAAGAATTTCTTTGGCAGAATAAAATCAAAAGCATCACCGGTATTGTTTCCATTAAACGCCCAAATCGCCCAATTGAACAACGCCCGGATGTATTTGTGTATCGCTTCAATACGGTAGGACTGCTCGATCAGTTGGACAAGGTAACTAGCGTGCTTCATTTAGTTGACACGCTCACCATTGAATACAAGCGAAATGATCTAGGTGAAGTGGAATTGCGCACGGAGAAAGGAAACAATGGATATTATACCAAACGCTTTGTTTATGACAAAGAGGGACGTATTGAGCGCATCGACTTCGGTAAAGCAGAGAATGTTGGATCAACGCGTGGCGATCTTCAACCCGGTCAATTTACCAATATCAATTCGGAAACCTATAAATATGTGGCTTTGCCGGACAATACTTTGCAAAAATCCTGCTTCAATAATTACGGATTGCTTTATTCTCAAATTACCACCAAACGTAATGATTTGGGATATCTCATTTCAGAGCGCGAAGAAACGGTGATGAGCGGTCGGGTGACCACCAAAATTTTCAAATACAATGACAAGGGATGGTTGGATGAAATACTCTGGGAAGAAGCAGACAAAACCATTTCTAAACGCCATCAATTTTATTATGACCAGATCGGAAACCTCTTGAAAATAGAAAAGTATAAAGGGGCAACATTGGTGCAAGAAGTTGAAGTCTTGTATACCGAAACTATGCTAATTGAAGCGCTTTTGGATCACGACGTGCTCAGCCATGACATCACTATAACCAAGTTTACTTTCGCATACTATCCCTAAACAATTAGCGCATGAAGTGGATTAAAATGACCTTATTAATCGCGGCAATCAACTTCGCCACGGGTGCCATGGCACAAGACGATGTGCAAACAAGAGAAAATGCCGTAAAACGCGAACAAGAAGCCAAAGCAGCCAAACAAGCGGAATATGACGCCCATAGGGATCACTTGGAAGACATTCAAGATAAAGCGACCAGAAAACGAATGAAGAAGAATTTGAAGAAATCACAGCGCATTTCGCAAGGAAAACAAATTCCTTGGTACAAACGCATATTTCGAAAAAGAAGAACCCGCTGATAATCAATATCAATAATTCAAAAAGAGCTCAAATTGAGCTCTTTTTTTTGTCCAGACGTGTATAGGAATGAGCGATTGTGACGAGCAGAAATGTGTCACATTTATTGTGTATGACGTAAATTTGAAGGAAAATTTAACGAATTGTGATGCCTTTGATAGCGCCATTTGGAGTGAAAAGAACGAAAAAATCGACTTAACATTCACATTTTCAAGCTCTTTAAATGTATTGCGTTAATATCCGTTAAAACACCGAAGATTTCATATTTTAGCGCCCGTTTGGAAAAAACCGCAGTTGAAGAAATTACCTTAACCTGTTTGTTATGCAGAGAAAAGTTTACCTGCTTTTAGCACTTGTACTACTTTCAGTCGGATCAGCCTTCGCACAAGGCAGCTCCGGTACCTTGAAAGGAAAGGTTACCGATAAGGACAATGGAGAACCTTTGCCTTTGGCCAACATCGTTGTATTCCTCAACGGTAACCTTGTTACCGGAGGTTCAACTGACTTCGATGGATATTACACCATCAAGCCAATTGATCCAGGTACTTACGATGTCCAATTTTCGATGGTTGGATATCAGTCCGTAACCCTTTCCGGTATTCCGATTTCTTCGGGTAAAATTCAAGAAGCCAATGTTCAACTTGTGTCTGGTTCAGAACTCGACGCCGTTGAAATCATTGATTTTAAAGTTCCATTGATCGACAAAGACGGTGGTGCTTCCGGAGGAACAGTAACCCGTGAAGAAATTAGCAAAATGCCAAGCCGTTCCGCTTTGGGTCTTGCCCAAACTGTAGCGGGCGTAAGCTCTGCTGGTACCGGCGGAGGATTGAGTATCCGTGGTGCACGTACCAATTCAACTTGGGTTTATATCGATGGTATCAAAGTACGCGGTAGTACTGCGCTTCCAAAATCAGCGATTGAAGAAGTTGCTGTAATCACTGGGGGTATTCCTGCTAACATCGGGGATGCTACGGGAGGGGTTGTAAACATCGCCCTTCGCTCGGCTTCTGCCACCTATACCGGAGGTCTTGAGGTCATTACTTCTGGATTTAAAAGCGGCGACAAAGCTGTGGGTCTCGACCATTACGGTTATAATCTCGTTGAAGGTTCATTGTCAGGTCCGATCTTGTTCCGCAAAGATTCAGCCGGCAACAAAACTCGTCCAATCGTTGGTTTCTTCGTGTCTGGTAACTACACCGATATTGTTGACCCTAACCCAGCGTTTGGTGGCAACTACAAAATGAAAGACGATGTGCGCGCAGACATTCTGGCCAACCCTCTTCGTCAAAACGTCGAGTCTGACGGTTCGGTAAACGGCGCATTATACAACGCAGATTTCTTGACCTCCGATTCATTTGAAAAAGTGAAAACAAACTTGAATAACCGCAACCGCAGTGCAAACTTGGTGGCCAAGATGGACTTCAATCTATCTGAAACCATGACCTTGACTCTCGGTGGTACCGGTGCATTCAATCGCTCACATGATTTCTCTTATTCAAACATGTTGATGAACTGGGATAACAACCAGCAATCTACAAGTCTCGATTGGAGAGCCTATGTAAAATTCAGCCAACGATTCAAAAATGCAGAAGGCAAAGAAGCTTCCGCAAACAATTTGAAAAACGTATTCTACTCAGTCATGGTTGACTACAGCCGCAACTATGCTAAGAGCGAAGACGATACACATAAAGATGACCTCTTCAAGTACGGCCACATTGGCTACTTTGATATCGTTCGCGGTAACACTTACGAATATAACGGATCATACTTCCGTCAATCCGGTATCCAAGATATTGCGACTTACTACACTCCTTCTCAATATAATCCTGAGATGGCGGCTATTACAAATCAATATTTTGGTTTGTTTGATTCAAGTCCGATCATTGACCAAGTCATTCGCGACGCAAATGGCAACATTATTCGCAATCCGAATGACATCTACATCAATAATGGATTTACAAATGGAATTATCCAAGATGATCCTTATTCTTCTTTCACCAATATCCAAACCGGCAATGGTTTGATCAATGGCTTTACTCCTGTTGCTACCTACGACTTGTGGAGTTATGCAGGAACGCAAAACAACAACTACAGTGTTAGCAACACTGGCCAATTCCGCGTAAGTGGTGCTGGTAGTGCTGACATTGGCAATCACGCGATTCAAATTGGTTTCGAATTCGAACAGCGTCGCGATGCCGCCTACGCTATCGCTCCTGTGGGACTTTGGAGTGCTGCTCGTCTTTATACCAACTCACACACAGCCGAGTTGGACAACGCCGCTGGAAGTGGCTATGACTCGACAACAGTCGTTATAGATGGTAATTCTTATGTTTATTTCAATCAACTTCGTGGTGATGGACAATTCGAATTTGACTATCGTTTGCGCGAAGCGCTTGGACTCGATCCAAATGGTACGGATTACATCAACATCGATAACATTGATCCTGAGTTTTTGGATGTTTCCATGTTTGGTGCAGAAGACCTTCTCAACCAAGGTAACAACTATGTGACCTATTTCGGCTATGACCACACTGGTAAGAAAACACGCGGTCGCACTACCATTGATGATTTCTTCAATGAGCAATACAACTTGGGAGGAAACAGTTACTATTCGCGCTCAATTGGTGCCTTCGAACCTATCTATACCTCTGGGTACATCATGGATAAATTTGCGTTTGATGATTTGATCTTCAACGTAGGTCTGCGTATCGACCGCTATGATGCAAACCAAGCAGTGCCAAACGATCCTTATGTAATTGGATTGGGTACTACTGTGAGTGAAATGAATACCTCGCTTTTTGGAAGTGACTTTTCGGTTCCATCCAACATCGGTAGTGATTATGTGGTTTATGTGAATGACGTGAACAATCCTACAGAAGTTACCGGATACCGCAATGGAAATACTTGGTATGATGCAAGCGGTCAAATTGTTACTGACCCGTTGACCACAGTTGCTTCTAGTGGTAAAATCAATCCTCTTTTGCAAGGTGGTGTTCAACGTTTGTCTAGCAAGGCGTTCAAAGATTATGAGCCCGTGGTGAACGTGATGCCACGTATCGCTTTCTCATTCCCAATTTCAGATGAAGCACTTTTCTTTGCGCACTATGACATCTTGACTCAGCGTCCAACTGAATCAAACCGATTCAATCCGATTGACTATTTGTACATGGCTAATCGTAACGTGTTGATCAACAACCCGAACTTGAAGCCGGAAAAAACTGTAGACTATGCGCTCGGTTTTCAACAAATTCTTTCGCGCACATCTTCTATTAAATTGGAAGCATTCTATCGCGAATTGCGCAACATGATTCAGGTGCGTAGCTTCGTTGGAGCTTACCCATCTAGCTATCGCACCTTCGATAACATCGACTTTGGTACTGTAAAAGGATTGACTTTAACGTATGACCTTCGTCGGACTGGAAATATTTGGATGAAAACTTCTTACACCCTTCAGTTCGCTGATGGTACAGGATCTACGACCCAAACTCAGTTGGCTTTAATTAACCAAGGATTGCCGAACCTTCGTACAGTATCTCCATTCAACTATGACCAACGTCACCGCATTGTGACTACCGTTGACTATCGCTATGGAGAAGGTGCCGAATACAATGGTCCAGTTTGGTTTGGAAAGAAAGTCTTCGAAAACACAGGTGCTAATTTCATTGCTAACCTTGGATCAGGTACACCTTATACCTCTCAAGTAATTGCTACTCCAATTACAGGTGAAGTTTCTCCTTCTACTGAAGGTAGTTTGAATGGTTCGCGCCTACCATGGCAATTCAGCGTTGACCTCCAACTCGACCGCAACATCACTTTGAAGTTTGCTAAAAAAGAAGGAAAAGAACCCAAACTCGCTAACTTGAATGTATATCTGTGGGTGACCAACTTGTTGAACACTCAAAACATCAACGGTGTGTATCGTTTCACCGGTACTCCAGATGATGATGGCTATTTGGCTTCGGCTCAATATGACGCTATCATCAACGCGAAAAACTCACCGGATGCTTTCCGCAATTATTACAGCATGTTCGTGAACAACCCATATAACTATTCTGCTCCACGTCAGATCCGTTTGGGTATTCGCCTCGACTTTTAATTAGAACGTTATTCAGAAAATCAATAGCCAAGAAATGATGAAATCATTCGCAAAACTTAGTTTACTGGCACTCTTTGTTGGAATCGGTTCACAATCCTTCGCGATGCGCTACATGGGTAGCAATGGTGGTGGAAGCGGCATGACAACCAACAACAACACCACGGCTCAGGAATCACGCGCAGCTGCCTGCGCTCCTGCAACCGGATTGCGCGACCTTCAATGGAACAATGTGCGTGCACGTATCGAGACCGGTGGTTCGATGTGGCAAGACCGTTCTACAAGTCGCGCTTCTTACGAAATTCCCAAAGATGGCGGTGTTTCTTCCATCTATTCAGGTGCCCTTTGGATGGGTGGTTTGTCCCCAGATGGTCAGCTCAAATTGGCTGCTGTAACCTTCCGTGCAGATGGTAATGACTTCTGGCCGGGTCCGCTCACCAATGATGGAACTGCAGAAATCACTGAATCTACATGTACTGCCTACGACAAGTTCTTCGTTAGCGAAAGGCAAGATGCCCAGTTGCATCGTGCTTATTTCGACTGTATCGCAGCAGGAACAGAAGATTGCGCTGATTACAGCATTCCTTCTTATTTCAATGAGTATCCAGCGCAAGGTGATCCTTCTTTGGGTCAAGATTTCTACCTCGCTCCGTTTTATGACTATGATGGAGACGGTTTGTACAACCCTAGTGAAGGTGACTATCCATGGTACGATTTCTTGAAAGAAATTGACTGTGCTAGCCGTCGTCGTGAAGACGTTGTGCCTTTGTTTGGTGACCAAACCTATTTCTGGATCTTCAACGATAAAGGTAACGTTCACACCGAATCTCTCGGTCAGCCTATCGGTATGGAAGTGCGCGCTCAAGCGTTTGCTTTCACCACCAACGACGAGATCAACAACATGACTTTCTACAACTATGTATTGATCAACCAAGGTTCTCAAACATTGACAGAAACATATTTCGGTTCATGGGTTGACCCAGATTTGGGTTCGTCTATCGACGACTATGTAGGATGTGACGTTCAACGCGGTTTGGGCTATTGCTATAATGGCGATGCCACCGATGAAAGCACCTCTTCTTCTGCTGGTTATGGCGCTTCGCCCCCCGCAGTAGGTGTTGACTTCTTCGAAGGCCCGTACCAAGATGAAGACGGTATTGCTAACCCACTGACCGAGGATATCAATGAAGCCATTGCGCAAAAAGGTATTCCATACCGCGGCTTAGGTATTGGCTATAATGATACAATCATCG
This sequence comes from Flavobacteriales bacterium, assembly GCA_049318685.1. Classification (GTDB taxonomy): domain Bacteria; phylum Bacteroidota; class Bacteroidia; order Flavobacteriales_D; family Sanyastnellaceae; genus JAIXWP01. The sequence goes on along the minus strand of JBMOFW010000051.1, from coordinate 4,141 downwards.
ACAACGAACGCTTTGGTATGCGCCGATTTGTATACTACAACATTGGCTCTAACCCAATTTTTGGTGACCCAGATAATGCTCCTGACTACTATAACTATATGCGCGGTATTTGGCAAAATGGTCAAACCATGCAATATGGTGGTAACGGCGTAAGTGGTGCTGGCGTTCTTGATATTGATGCAGGCTACATGTTCCCTGGTGATACCGACCCTTTGCATTGGGGTACCGGTGGACAAGCTGTACCCGCTTGGGATGAAATTAGTGCAGGTAATCCAGAAGGTGACCGTCGTTTCATCCAATCCGCAGGTCCTTTCACCTTGAAACCGGGTGACTACAACAACATCACAGTCGGTGTAGTTTGGGCCCGCTCAGGCACTGGTGACCCTTATGCTTCCGTGCAATTGCTTAAAGATGCCGATGATAAAGCGCAAGCTTTGTTTGATAATTGTTTCGAACTTGTTTCAGGACCAGATGCACCGGATGTAACCGTGAGTGAGTTGGAAAATGAAATCATCTTGATGTTGAGTAACGAAAGCACTATCAGCAATAACTATCTTGAAGGATACACCGAATTCGATGCCGCCATTCCTGAAGAAATCGAATCTCTCGGATTGACGTTTACTGAAGAGGAGCGTTCGTATCAATTCGAAGGTTACATGGTATATCAATTAGCGAATGCCGATGTCAGCGCTGATGAATTGAGTGATGTTACAAAAGCCCGCTTGATTGCGCAATGCGACGTTGAGAATGAAGTAGACAATATCGTTAACTACGAATTTGATGCTGACAACGATCTCATTATTCCGACTTTAAAAGTAAATGGCGCCAACGAAGGTTTGCAACGTTCTTTCCAAGTTAAACAAGATGCATTCGCACAAGGGGTGAAAACTCTTGTAAACCACAAGACTTACTACTTCATGGTGATCGCCTATGGTTATAACAACTATTTGCCATACAATACTGAAACGAGAAGCGGTCAAGCCAAGGTTTTCCTTTCTTCGCGTAAATCCGCTACCGGTGAAATTCCTGTTATCGCTGCAATTCCTCACAAAGTTTCTCCAGAAACTTATGGAACCATCCAAAACAGTGGTTATGGAGATGGCGTTGTATTGACCCGCATTGAAGGTAAAGGCAACGGTAACAACAACTTGATCTTGACTCCGGAGAGTGAAGCCGAACTGCTCGCGAATTCTTATGCTTCTGAAGTTTCATATATGCCAAACAATGGACCTGTGAAAATCCAAGTGGTTGACCCACTCCGTGTATTGGATGCAGACTTTGAATTGCGTCTCAACGGTCCGGCAGATTTGGACGAAGATGATCCAGATTCGTTGAAATGGGAAATTGTGAACTTGGAAACAAATGAAGTTCTTCCTCACTACAAGAGCTTCCGCGTGGGTAGCGAAGATGTATTGTTGGATTATGGTATTTCTGTAGACTGGGGACAATATACTTTGCCTCTCATTTCGGAAGACTATCCATCATCGAAATATGCGGAAGTTATTTCTTCGAGCATCACATACGATAATCCAAATCGACCATGGTTGATTGGTATTCCGGATGCAGAAGGAGATAACGAATTGAACTGGATCCGATCTGGTGCAGAAGGTGTTGTAACCGATGGTCCAGCTGCCGAAAACGTATTTTCTGATTTCAACTGGGATACAGGTGCGGATTCGCCATCTGCTGATCCTGACCAAATTTTTGAGAGTATTGTAGGTGGTACTTGGGCACCATATTGCTTGGTTTCTTACTCACAAGAAGATGCCGGTACTTACCTCGTACCTGTAGCACCAACCTATGGATTGGTCAGCGCGACAAACTTCAATGATACCGACCCTGTTGTCAATTCTATTCTCCAAACCTCAACCATCAAACCTTTGGTGCGCATTGACCGTGTGAATTCAATTGATGTGGTACTTACGAGTGACCGTTCAAAATGGACACGTTGCGCGGTACTCGAAATGCAAGCCAACCCTGATCTTGCGCAAGGTTTTCCTTCAACAGCTACTGTTTCAAAATCAAAATTGCGTCAATCGCCATCTGTAGATAAATATGGTCGCAAAACGGGTGATGCAGGCTACAACGATTCAGAGGGTACGTTAAGTGGAGCTCAACCAACCGGTATGGGCTGGTTCCCTGGATATGCCATCGACGTGAACACAGGTGAGCGCTTGAATATGGCGTTTGGTGAAGACTCATTCATGGCTGGTGAAAACGGACGTGATATGGTTTGGAACCCAACCTCAAACCTGTTCTCTCCGACTGGACAAGCTTTGTTTGGTGGACAACACTGGATTTATGTATTCCGCAATTTGTCATACGAAGAAGATGATGCCGATTTAATGCCTTATTATGACCAAGGACAATTCATGTATTCACAATTGTCAAACCCTTCACTTTCGAATACCAACTGGAAAAAGATATTTGCCGCGTGTACTTGGGTTGGATCTTCATTGGTGAATTCAGACTTCCCATTGGCTAGTATGGACAATGGTTTGATTCCAAATGATGTTCGTATCAGCATCCGTGTTTCGAAAGAATACACCCGCTTCTCTCCAACTACAAGTGATCTGGACAATGTGGGAGCTGCTCAAAACGGATGGAGAAACCTTTACCGCTTCTCAACCAAAGGCTTGAATCCTGTGTTCAACAGCACTGAAACATTGGTGGATGTATTGGATTATATCAACATCGTTCCGAACCCTTACTATGCTTTCAGCACCTACGAAACAGGTAAATTGGACAACCGTGTGAAAATTACCAACCTTCCAACGGTTTGTACTATTTCTATCTATGATATGAACGGTACAATGATCCGCCAATTCAAGAAGGGTGACCCCACAACATCACTCGACTGGGATTTGAAAAACAGCAAGAATATTCCAATTGCCAGCGGTACTTACATCATCCACGTTGATGTGCCCGGTGTTGGTGAGAAGATACTCAAATGGTTTGGTGTAATGCGTCCGGTTGACTTGGACAACTTCTAATTCAGAAACAAGAAAGGAAAATACGCTTATGAAAAAGCTCACGATAATTCTTTTGGCAGCCTTGGTTTCAACAGGGACTGCATTTGCCGGAAACCCTGACCGTGCAGGTTCTGCTGGCGCGGGACACTTGCTGATCAATCCGTTTACGCGCTCATCAGGTATGGGTAATGCTAGCATGGCATCAATCAATGGTATTGAAGCTAGCTTCTTAAACGTGGCCGGTTTGGCTTTTACACGCAAAACTGAACTCTTGTTCAGCAGCAACCAATACCTTGTTGGCACGGGTATACGTTTGAACGCCTTTGGTTTTAGCCAACACATTGGCGAAACCGGCGCTCTCGGACTTTCTGTTACGAACATGAACTTTGGTGACCTCGAAATCACCGAAGAAGCTTTGCCAGAAGGTGGCATTGGTACTTTCTCACCAAACTACACCAATATCGGATTGTCGTATGCAAAGGGCTTTTCGAATAGCATTTATGGTGGTTTGACTGTACGATTGATCTCTGAATCGATATATAATGTGAAATCGCAAGGTTTCTCTTTCGATGCAGGTATCCGCTATGTTACCGGTGAAAAAGACAATGTTCGTTTTGGTATCGCCCTCCGCAACGTTGGCCCCCCAATGCGCTACCGTGGTGATGGTATGAGCGTTACAGCTACTATCCCAACCAACGGTACTTCATTGACTGTTGAACAGCGCTCTGAGCGCTATGAGATGCCATCATTGGTTAATGTTGGTTTTGCTTACGACTTCATTTTCAACGACAAAATGAAACTCACTACTGACGCCCAGTTTACCTCTAATTCGTTCTCGAACGACCAACTTGGCCTTGGGGCTCAATTTGGTTTCCGCGAAATGTTCTTTCTTCGTGCTGGATACGCATGGGAGCAAGGCATTGGCAGTGATGAAGAGCGTACTACGGTGTTCACTGGACCAAGTATGGGCGCTACCGTTGATATCCCTGTAGGTGAAAATGAGACCCGCATCGGTATTGACTATAGTTACCGAGTGACTAACCCATTCAATGGTGTGCATAGCATCGGACTGCATATTGCTCTTTAATTAGATTTTATTACATTTGTCATAATCATCGAGAACCCCTTTTTGGGGTTCTCGTTTTTTTCGTTAACTACACAAAGGAGAT
>JBMOFW010000050.1:0-15674 GCA_049318685.1 Flavobacteriales bacterium | reverse complement strand
ACCATTTGCATCGGTGATCATACATGAATAAGCCCCTTGTCCTATGTTTTCGGCGGTAGCATCTTCGTCCCCGTTTGACCAAGCATACGTGTATGGCTCAGTTCCACCGGTAATCGTAACTTCCGCGGATCCATTTGCGCCATTGTTGGCGTCTTGAGATGAAATAGACCCTTCGAGAACGGTAGGTTCTTCAATCGTAAATTCTATTTGTGTCCAACAGCCAATTTCATCAAAGAAAAGCGCATAATAATCTCCGGCTTCAAGTTGATTGGCATCCGCATCAATAACAGATGAAGTGATGTTTCCAGTGCCACCTGTTGCGTTGAGCACTGCTGTACCGCTGGCATCTCCGTTGCACAGAACATTGGAGGTAATCACCGATGCTTCAATTGCTGTCGGCTCTGTTATTTCAATCACGCCAGTAGCAGAGCAGCCGTCAGTGCTGATGACTTCATACGTATAAAGGCCAGCGCCAAGGTCGTTATTGGTAGTTGCTGCAGGTTGATTGTTGAGCAGATAGGTATTTGATTCAGCTTGTTGTTCGAACAAAAAAATCATGCCGTCTTCGGCACCAAAACAAGTCGTATTCATTGTAGAAACAGTCACTGAAGGAATATACCCTTGAGTAATCTCGATTTCAGATGTGAGCTCAAATCCGTTTTCTAGTGCAGTAGTCACAGTGTAAACGCCAGGAGCTGTAATAACACGAGTAGCCTCAGTGGAATTATCATCCCACAAATAGTTAGGACGATCACCGGCATCCAAGGTGAGCGTTTCACAAATGGTATTGTTGTTCTCAGCTGTCAGCGTGAAATTGTATGTTGAGCCTTCGATGAGAAGATGCGTGACACCTGAAGCTAAGTTGTAATATGTTTCAGGCATACCGGTTGGCCAAAGAATGTGCAGTGAATCAATTTGCAACGCATCACCAATCCCCAAAACGTAGTTGTCTGTGTTTTGTGCAATAAAAGAGCCTCCGCATTGCGTGAATGAAGTGCGGTGTTCTCCATTCACATAATAGTCAATTCGAGCGCCAATTGCATCCTTATTGCTGATGGTGCCTTCGAAATGAATTTTCACTGAATTACCGCCAACACCAAGATTTTCCCAAAGGGTGTAACTGTTTTGACTTCCTACAGTGGTGTGGGCTATATCATAAAATCCATCGTTATTGAAATCACCAATAGCGTTGCTATATGCGTTCGTTGCATCTCCTGCAAATCCAAGCTCGTTCGCTAAAGTGAAGGTGCCGTCACCGTTGTTGACATAAAATGGATTCTGATTGTTGCCTCCATTGGTGGTCACCATGTGAATGTCCAAGTCCATATCATTGTCAAAATCCACCCATTGTGTTCCCCAAGTCATCATGTTGACTTCAAGGTTGGCTGCTTCGGCTACATTGGTAAAGTGGCCTGTCCCATCGTTTTGCAATAGAAAGTTCCCTGTAGCCACATTGGCCACATATATATCAAAATCATGGTCATTGTCATAGTCACCCACATTCACACACATAGCCTCAATGGTGAGGTCGGTTCCGGTTTCAGCGGCTACTTCTGAGAAAGTGCCATCACCATTATTGAAATACATGCTATTGCTTGTGTACAAATCGTTCACCACATACAAATCCAACCAACCATCGTTATTAAAATCACACCAAGCACCTTGAAAAGCATATTTACCATTGTTGGCCACACCCACCTCTGAAGCCACTTGTATGAAGGTACCATCACCATTGTTTTTGCAGATATAGTTTGTCGTTTCATTCACATTGCGATTACAGATATACACGTCGAGATCTCCGTCTTTATCATAATCTCCCCAGCAATTTCCGAAGGTATTTACCCCAACGATAGATGGTATGTTGAGGTCTGCTGTTACATCGGTGAAGTTGGGCCATCCATCATTGCGATAAAGACGTGTGCCATTACTTCTCTTGGTCACCATCAAATCCGCGTCTCCATCGTTGTCATAGTCCACCCATGTAGGTTGTTTGGCATCCACAGTGTTGGGGAGAATTTCTTCGCGCTCAAATGAATCGCCGTTGCTGATATAAAATACAATGGAGTCTGATGATGTGCAGAATGTCAAATCATCGAATCCATCTTTATTGAAATCATAGAAACTTACACCGGCACCATAAGAAATGGCTCCTGTATTCAAGACATTGATGCCGTATGTTTCATTTGCATTGAGGTACCCTTGACCGAAAGAGTGAATGCAAAGTAATGCGAATGAAAAGGTTAGGATTTTTCTCATAATACAAAAGTACGTTGTATTCATGAAAAAAAAGTGATTCTGGTCACATTAACAAATTAGACTTTTTGAAGTCCAATTTTATCCGCTTGTTCGAGCATGTAGCGGAATGCTTCGTCGAAGTCATTATGAATGATGCCGTCTAGAATGGCGTCTTTGATCGCATTTTTAATAATACCTACTTCTTTGCCCGGTGCAAGTCCAAAGGTGGACATGATCAATTCACCGGTAATAGGCGGTTGAAAGTTGCGAATGTGGTCTTTCTTTTCTACTTCATCGAGCTTGATTTTCACCAACTCGTAGTTATTGAGATATTTTTTGACTTTCGCTTCGTTCTTAGACGTAATGTCTGCCTTGCATAACAACATGAGGTCATCGATATCATCGCCGGCTTCAAAGAGTAAACGTCGAATGGCACTATCGGTAATTTCTTCCTTAGTCAATGCGATAGGGCGGAGGTGAAGCTGCACCATTTTTTGTACATACTTCATCTGATGGTCTAAAGGCAATTTTAGTCGACTAAATATTTTTGGGACCATGCGCGCTCCTAGATCTTCGTGACCGTGAAAGGTCCAGCCGATTCCAGGTTCAAAGCGCTTTGTTGGCGGTTTTGCGATATCATGCATAATGGCTCCCCAGCGCAGCCAAAGGTCGTCAGAGGTTTCGGCCAGATTATCGAGCACTTGCAGCGTATGATAAAAATTATCTTTATGGCTGATTCCTTCAATTTTTTCTATTCCATGGAGTTTCACCAATTCTGGAAAAAAACGCTGTAACAAGCCCGTATCGAACATCATGCGAAATCCCTTGCTCGGACGCTTGGTTAGAATCATTTTGTTGACTTCGGCGATGATACGTTCTCCACTGAGAATATCGATGCGATGCGCATTGCGTTTGATGGCTTCGTAACTTTCTTTTTCAATAGAAAATCCGAGTTGTGCAGCAAAGCGGATGGCTCTGAACATGCGCAAAGGGTCATCGCTAAAGGTGATGTCCGCATCGAGTGGAGTCCGAATAATTTTGGCATTCAGATCGCTAAATCCATCAAAAGGATCAATGAGGTCTCCAAAGTTTTTTTCTTGAAGAGAAATGGCTAACGCGTTGATCGTAAAATCCCGACGTTTTTGATCATCGCTCAATGAACCAGGCGCTACATGAGGCTTTCGGGAACTTTGATTATAGGATTCTTTGCGTGCTCCGACAAATTCTAGATCAAGATCATTGAATTTAAATTGAGCTGTGCCGAAGTTTTTAAAGACATTGACTTTCTTCACGCCGAGTTTTTCTGCCACGCGTTCGGCCAATTGAATTCCATCTCCATCCGTTACGAAATCATAGTCTTTGTTTGGACGTTTCAAAAGTATATCGCGCACCATACCACCAATGGCATACACTTCTGTGTCCAATTCGGCAGCGGATTTCCCGATGGTCTTGAAGATTTGAGAACGTATGTAAGATTTGAGATTCACGTCGAAAAAAGCGGGCACAAAGGTAGCCCAATTATCTGCTTATAACGAGTTTCGCGTAAAAACCATCACAATCAAGGATATAGACACCTTCTGCCAGTTGATCAACAGCCAATTGGCGTGCGTTGGACTGAGTCAGTACGTTTTTACCCATTGCATCGAAAACGACAATACGCGAAACCGACTCATGGAAGTAAATGACATTTTGGGTTGGATTGGGATAAAACAAAATGTTGCTACTTGCAAGTTCATCTATATTCACCACGCCGTTTGGCGCATCTGGTGTGGTGTTGGTAAAAAATATCCAGTTTTCATTTCCATCCGATGCGCGACCGAAAGATTGATTATCGTTTAGTGCAGGAATGCTTTGAAAATCGACATAACGGAAAGCATTGCTTGTCCACTTGCAAAGCCAAATGGTTTCTCCGCTGGCGCTGAGATTGAAATTGGTATGCAGCTCACCGTCTTCCTCATCGCTATCCGCCCATACCAAGTGATGATTTCCTGGATTTAATGTGGTAGCACCCAATTTCCATTTGTTCCAATTGCCCATCTCATCAGTGAGATAATAATTGTTGAGATTGAGCGGATTTGATCCGTTGTTGAAAAGCTCAATCCAATCAGCAAATTCGCCCGATTCGTCTTGAATGGATGCTGTATTTGCACTCATCATTTCATTTAAAACAATATCATTGCTCGACGGTGAAAGCCAAATGACTTGAGCTGCGCAAGGAGCTAATGTTGATTCTGTACCTTCCGTGGCTTCTACTTGATAGGTTAATTGGTTTCCGTTAGTCGCGTTGACGTTTATAAGTGCCGTGTAAATCCCGTCAATCGCTGCATCGGGGAAGACGCCATTGTCAAGCATGGAAAGGGAAGCTTGTGCAGTTCCATCGATTGCGTATAAAAGCGAAACATTATCTGGTGAGTTTGGAACTTCAGCAAAGACAAGGTGAGGGACTGCCGGTCCGGTATCCCAAGTTCGGGTGATTTCGATAAAGGAATTGATATCATCCAATTGAACTGAGGCATTGAATTGACGCGTTGAAATGTATTGCTCAATTCCAGAGGTCACGTGTCCTCCCCAAGTTTCTTCATAACTATTGAGAAAATCAGTCACACTGAATCCATAGTCTAAAGTGTAGTATAGATCATTTTCAAGATAAGGCGCTAACAGCGTTTGATATTGAGTGACTTTTTCTTCAATCCATTCTGGCGTAAAAAATGAATTGATGTATTCATCAATATATGCTGAATACTGATTGCGAAATACATCGACAGACATCAACTCTTCATAAAGCGGTCGCATTTGCCCCGATTGATCCCAATTATAAATGTTGCGACCAGCCCAATTTTCACTAAACCAATCGATACCAAGTGTATTATCAAGGTCATAAGGTATCCACTGCATTTTGTTCGTGAACTGATCATGATACAGGTAAAAATTATTCTTGTTGAAAATATAGCCATCCCAATGTCCTTGAAGTACTTCGAGTGCAGCGTATTTTAAGTAGTCATCCACGTTAAATTCTTTGCGCAGATTGCAAATGAATTGGTTTGAAGGACTATTGTTTAGCGTATTTATAAACGACGCGATATCGCTATAGTTGTCGGCATATTCATTGGTTTTAAGTTCATAAATGCGTCGACCAAAGACTTCAAGTTTATAGAGATCGGGATTGGAGCCCAGGAAATCAAGGTCGGCAGGGTAGAGGCATTTGAAAAGGTTTCCATCACCAGACTGGTCGAAATAGGTGGCTGCGAAGTTTTCGTCGATATGTTCGGTATTGACGTAAACACCTTTGTATTCTCCGTTGATGTAAAGATTGACATAGGCTGTTCTTGATCCTGCTAAACCAGCTTCTCGAATCATGTCCCAGTTCAATTTAGCGCGCATCAAAGAGGGATCATTTGAATTTGCATTTAAATTGAGTTTTTCCAGTCCGTTCCAAGAATTATTTTGAAAGGCATTTAGCGAGACTTTAAACGATTTTTTTGCTGCTTCGCGACTCGTATTGCCGCGAAGTCTGAATCCAACATTTGCAATGGAATCATATGTTAAGGAATTTTGAAAAACAAAAGTGGCCGGATATTCATGGTCGCTGTAAAGATCAACATTATCTAAAATGGCATTTAAGCTATCCGTGTTGATATAAATTTTCACCGTAGATACCTCGTTTTGAGGGAAAACAACACCATATTCGGGTAAGGACTGACATAAGCCTGACAGCGAAGCAATAGTTGATATGAAGAGAGTTATAAATTTGTTAATCAACGATCTTGGTATTATTGTGAATGGCTTGTTAAGTCACAAATGTACATTCTAAATCAGGCCTTTGGGCGGGAATAGGGACAACTATTTATCTTTTTTTTGCATCAACATGAAGACAATGCAAAATAATGCAACGTCTTCGTTAAATTTGTCGGTTCAACCAAAAACCAAATTAGGTAGAATGAAATTTATTATGTCTGTAATGCTCTTTTTGGGCAGCCTTGGCGTGTATGCCCAGCATGTACCTCAAGTTTCTGATAAAATCAGCAAAGATTCGTCTCGCTCTGAGTATGTATTGAACATGAATTTAGACACTCCGTTGACATCTGCTGAATTGACTAACCTACAGCAATGGCAAACCAATAATGCAAGCCTCTTTTCTTTTGAATCGAATGGCAATTCATTGGTTTTTCGTTTCAAACAAGACGGCTCGGATGCCAATGTTTTTTTGAAGGCATTTATGATGGTGAACATTGCTGATGTCAAATTGTCTTCCGGTTCTATATTGACTGTTGATCAATATCTCTCTCAAAATAATTTTTAATTATCTCTCAAATGAAGAAGATCTTAGGTCTTTTCGTAGGAATATTTTTCCTTGCAACTGCTAGCGCTCAAATTGTAGCTGTTGGCCATGCAGGAAGTTCATTGACTGCCTACACCAATGGTGCTGTGAATGACAGTATTTATTTTTATTGTACCGGGCAAACTGGATCATTATCGGCAGAAGCCACAACTGGAACCGCTCCTTATGATTATACTTGGTATAAATTCAATTCAACAACTGTATCCTTCGGAGTATATCAAACGGATACAGATGTGGCTAGCTCTGCCATTTCAAATTTAACGCCAGGCGCTTATAAGCTCACCATTACGGATGCAAATGGCGTGGTAGTAGGTTGCGATCGCGCATGGATAGCCGAAATATTAACGAATCCATCAGTAGATGTCGCGGACATTGCCCCGGGCTGTGGGTCTTTTCAATTGAATGGCTCAATCACGTATGGTACAGCAACACCTTACTACAATTTGCCCAACGACGATATGATTATTGATGCTGATACACAAATATCCATCTGTTTTACCGGAACACACACCTTCGTGTCTGACTTGGCTTTTTATGTTGTAGGGCCATCTTCATGCGGCTCACCGACACTTTTGCTTTCTCCTAATCCAGGAGCCATCGGTCAGGGTACGATATGTAATAGCGGGGATAACATTAACAATTTATGTTTCTCTACGGAGTCTACAGCAAACTTGAACGTATGCGCATCTGTCCCATCCACACTATCTGGTACCTATGGGTCTTATGGGCCTTCTTCCACCCCAATCAATTGGGCGTTATTGAACGGATGTAACGCCGCCAATGGTGGTTGGAAGGTGCAAATTTATGACTGTATTAGTGGAGACGTTGGTGCATTAACCGATGCCACGTTGACTTTCGTTGATACAGATTTGTGCGGACAGCCGTTAACCATTTCATATACCACACCATCCGGCTTCTCATCAACCATAAGCGACAATACGTGCTCTGCTGCTACGGCTTCAGTGTACACTGTGCCATCTGCTACTACTGCGGCAATTCCCTATACCAACTCGTTTTTGTGGACTGCGAGTCCAACTATGGCCATTCCCGGTGCCGCTTTCTTATTGGCCCCAACGGTCAACCCATCGGTTGAAACAACGTACACCCTTACCATTGGTGGTAATGGTCCAAAAGGTTGGTGCGGTGGCAGTTCTTCTGATTCAGAAACGCGTCAAATTTTAGGCCCTGTAGCACCTGTGATTGATCCCGTGAATAGTTTCTATTGCTTATTTGATCCGGCATTCAACCTTACAGCAACGCCTGCGGGAGGTACTTGGAGTGGAACGGGCGTATCTGCAGCCGGGTTATTCACACCATCCGCTGCCGGTGCTGGTCCTGAAACATTGACTTATACCTTCACAAGTGGAAGCTGTAGTGCATCATCAACCATCACAATAGATATTTGGCCAACAGCCAATCCGGTAATTACCGATCCTGGACTGCTCTGTTTAAATAACAATACGACAATTGATTTGTCAGCTTCTCCAGCGGGTGGTATTTGGTCAGGAGATGGCATTACGGACGAAACTACCGGGATTTTTGACCCAGCAGTTGTAGGTGTGGGCGATTTTACAGTAACGTATACCGTACCGAATGCTTGCTTGAATTCAGATACGCAGTTAATATCAATTTCAGAAGTTCCTGAGGTGAACTTGTCTGATCCTGGATTACTTTGTTTCGAATCTGCACCAATCAACCTTACTGCAACTCCTGCGGGCGGTACGTGGAGTGGAACGGGTGTAACTGCTGCTGGTTTATTCACACCATCTGAGGCCGGTGTCGGCCTTGAAACATTGACTTACACCTACACAAGTGGAGGATGTAGTTCATCATCAACTATCACCCTAGATATTTGGCCAACAGCCAATCCGGTTATCACGGATCCTGGACTTATTTGTTTAAATAACAATACAACAATTGATTTGTCTGCTTCTCCAGCTGGTGGTATTTGGTCAGGAGATGGCATTACGGACGAAACTACTGGGATTTTTGACCCAGCAGTTGTAGGTGTGGGCGATTTTACAGTAACGTATACTGTCCCAAATGCTTGCTTGAATACAGATACGCAGTCAATAACAATTTCAGAAGCTCCTGCAGTAAACTTGACTGACCCTGGATTACTGTGTATCGAATCTACACCAATCAACCTCACTGCTGATTATGCTGGAGGTACATGGTCGGGCAATGGAATTACAGATGCTAATCTTGGAACTTTTGATCCGTCTACAACGGGTATTGGTTCATCAACTGTGACCTATAGTGTTAACGACGGTTGTCCTATTGAAGTTGACTTGACGATTGACGTAGTGAGCTCGGTGGATGCAACGATTACCGATATTGAACCTCTTTGCGAATCTTCTGCTGCTGTTCAACTTGTAGCAGCAAGCGCTGGCGGTGTTTGGTCAGGAAGTGGCGTTTCTTCTACAGGTTTATTTACTCCATCTTTAGCGGGTACGGGCGATATTGAAGTGACGTATACAATCAGCGGTTCTTGCTTCGGAGAAGATCAATCAACGATTGAAGTTCAGCCAATTCCTTCTGTATCATTTTTGAATGATGGCTCTTTCTGCGCTGGAGGAGCGAGTGAAATGCTCACAGCAACGACCAGTGGAGGAACATGGAGTGGAACAGGGATCACCAATGGGGCAACAGGCATGTTCTCTCCCGTGACTAGTGGTGTAGGAACATTTACCATAAATTATTCTATTGGAGGACTTTGTCCGGTGAGTCAGAATCAAACAATCACGGTGCATGCACTTCCTACGGTAAGTGCTGGTGCGGATACTGAAATTTGCGCCGGTGGTTCAACTAATATTTCAGCAAGTGGTGCAAGCAGCTATCAGTGGACTGCCACTGGTTTTACCAGCAACAACCAAAGCGCCTCGGTTCAACCCAATGTCACCACGACTTATACTGTTACTGGAACTGACTCGTTTGGTTGTCAGAATTCAGACAACGTCACTGTGACTGTGAATGCACTTCCTGTTGTAACAGCTTCTACTACGGGTGCAGTTTGTGAAGATGAATGCGCTGTGCTTAGTGCTACCGGATTGGCTTCATACAGTTGGACGCCTGCTTCAACATTGACAGGTGCCAATACCAACAGTCCAACGGCATGTCCAGGATCAACTACAACGTATACGGTATCAGGTGTAGATGCGAATGGTTGTTCAGGAAGTGCTCAAGTGACTCAAATAGTAACTCAGATCAACGTTTCTATTTCCGCTTCTCCAACAGAGGGATTCGCGCCAATTGATATCAATTTCTTTGTTTCATCGAATGCCGACGATTTCAATTGGACTTTTGGAAACGGTGCTACTGCCAATACAAATAGTTCTACCGAAACACCAACGATGTTTTATGATTCTGAAGGATTCTACACGGTAACTGTAACAGCAAATCTAGACGGCTGTTCAGAGACAGACGAAATGGAAGTGATAGTCTTTAATTTCTCTACAATCAAGATTCCAAACGTAGTTACCACAAATAATGATGGTTTGAACGATGCTTACCGTGTACAAGGAAACTGGATTGAAGATTTCAATATGCAGATCTACAATCGCTATGGCGCTTTGGTAGGAGAATTGAAAGATGTGGATGAAGTTGCGCCGAACGGCTTTGATTATGACGATAGCTATGATACATGGAATCCAGGTGAAAATTCAGATGGAACCTATTTCTTCCATTACAAAGCTGTAGGTTACGATGGAAAAGTATATGAGAATACGGGTTCTATCACTGTGCTCAGCGTGAAATAAGAAATGATTCGAATAATTAAAAAGGAGGTCCAATGACCTCCTTTTTTTTTATCTAAAAAAAAGATTATTTTTCTAGGTATGAGATTACAGCACGATTAACGCGCTCTTGCGCATTTGAATAATCTTGCTTTTCAAATTTTCGACCGGTTACGAGTTCAAACAATTCGATATAGCGATCTGAAACAGATTGGACGAATTCATCGGTCATCGTGGGAACTACTTGTCCTTCTTTGCCCATGAAATTATTAGCAATCAACCATTCACGGACAAATTCTTTGCTCAACTGTTTTTGTTGATCTCCATTCGCTTGACGTTGCTCATAGCCTTCTTTGTAGAAATAACGCGAAGAGTCGGGAGTATGGATTTCATCCATCAACAAAATATCATTGCCTTTTTTACCAAATTCATATTTTGTGTCAACGAGGATGAGTCCGCGTTCGCCGGCGATGCGTGTACCCTCCGCAAATAATTTTCTGGTATATTCTTCAATCACCAAGTAATCTTGCTCAGAAACTATGCCTTGTCTAAGTATCTCTTCGCGGCTAATATCTTCATCATGACCTTCAGAAGCCTTTGTGGTAGGGGTAATGATAGGCGCAGGCAATTTGTCGTGCTCTTTGAGTCCTTCAGGAAGCGAAACACCACAAAGTGTGCGAAGCCCTGAGCTATAGGTGCGCCATGCATGTCCGGTCAAATATCCACGAATGACCATTTCTACTTTGAATGGTTCGCAACGTTTTCCGATAGTCACGTTGGGATCGGGTGAGGCGAGTTTCCAATTCGGAACCACGCTAGAGGTGGCATCCAGCATGTGCGCGGCAATTTGGTTGAGCACTTGGCCTTTAAATGGAATAGGGCGGGGGAGGACCACGTCGAAAGCACTAATGCGATCGCTGGCTACCATTACTAAGACATCTTCACCAATTGAATAAACATCGCGAACTTTGCCGTGGTAAACAGCGGTTTGACCTGGAAATTGAAATGCTGTGGTATATAATGCTTCCATTGGATTACATGCGTGGGCGCATACCCTTCATATTTTTCATCAAACTCATCATCTGACTCTTATTGGTCATCATCTTCATCATTTGTTTGGTTTGATCAAATTGTTTGAGCAATTTATTGATCTCATCCAATGATCGACCACTTCCTCGGGCGATTCGATTTTTTCGGCTCATATCGAGAAGCCCTGGATTGCTGCGTTCTTTGGGGGTCATAGAGCGTATAATCGCCTCGATATGTTTGAACGCATCATCATTGATTTCTACATCTTTCAACGCTTTGCCCATTCCCGGGAGCATTCCCATCAAATCTTTGACACTACCCATTTTCTTGATTTGCTGAATCTGCTCAAGAAAGTCATTGAAGTCAAACTGGTCTTTCTTGATGCGTTTTTCTAGCTTTTTGGCTTGCTCTTCGTCGTATTGTTCTTGGGCTTTTTCAACAAGTGAGACCACGTCACCCATACCCAGAATACGACTTGCCATACGTTCGGGATAGAATACGTCGAGCGCATCCATTTTTTCTCCCGTACCAACAAATTTGATCGGTTTATTTACTTCCGACTTAATAGAGAGTGCAGCTCCACCGCGGGTATCCCCGTCGAGCTTGGTCAATACGACACCACTGAAATCAAGTCGTTCGTTGAAAGTACGAGCGGTATTTACCGCATCTTGACCCGTCATCGAGTCGACTACGAAAAGCGTTTCTGAAGGGTTGATGGCTTTTTTTACCTGTTCGATTTCGGCCATCATTTCTTCATCGATCGCCAAACGACCCGCTGTATCGACGATAACCACATTGTAGCCATTTTGCTTGGCGTAGGCAATGGCGTTGGTCGCTATTTGAACAGCATTTTTATTTTCCCTTTCACTATAAACATTTACCCCAATACTTTCACCGACAACATGCAACTGGTCAATCGCCGCGGGACGATAAATGTCGCAAGCCACGAGTAAAGGATTTTTTCCTTTTTTCGTTTTAAGATAATTGGCAAGTTTTCCCGAAAACGTAGTTTTACCGCTTCCTTGAAGTCCGCTCATCAAAATAACACCCGGATTTCCTTGGTAATTAATGTCTGCGGCGCTGCCCCCCATGAGTTCTTTCAGCTCATCGTGGGTAATTTTCACCAACAATTGGCCGGGGCTAACGGCTGATAGCACATTTTGACCTAGAGCTGTTTCTTTAACCTTTTCTGTAAAATCCTTTGCCGTCTTGAAACTAACGTCCGCATCGAGTAGAGCGCGACGAACTTCTTTCAGTGTTTCAGCAACATTGATCTCGGTGATTTTTCCTTCCCCTTTTAGGATCTTAAACGCCCTGTCAAATTTCTCGGTTAAATTTTCAAACATATGAGTCTTATGCCTTTGATAAAGTAGTTGCAAATGTAAGGCGAGGAGACCGGAAAAATCTTTTCTTTGTTCATGGAACGTATCTTTTTTGGAGCACGTCCCGTACAAGAACAAGTGAATAATTAATAAAACGACACTATGAATCTCCGCCCGGCTTTCATTTTAGGTGTTGTTGCTTTAGCTACACTGACCATTGTCCAACTCGGCTGCGAACAGCCTAATTCGAGTGGAAACAATGCATCTGGTGCCGACAGCAACAGCGTTTCTTCATCCGGAACCATCAAGTTGAATGGTCAAATCATTTCGATTCCATCTCCCAATCAATTGGCAATTTTGGTTCAAAAGGCCAATGTGCCTTTCAAACCAGAAGTATTGAGCGATCTCTCCAAAAGAGAACTCTATTTGGATGAATACAAAAAATCGATGAATTTGGGGGTGTACGGAGCAGATTTGGCCTATTTGGCCAATTATGGTCAAGCTCAAAAAGCCAATGATTATTTCGATGCAGTGGGTAAATTAGCCGGCGAGCTCGAAGTTTTAGAACATATTGATGGCAAATTGGTTAGCCGCCTTTCCAACAACATTTCCCAAAGGGATTCTGTATTGAAATTAAGTGGTCAGTTTTTTCATTCGGCAGATAAGTACTTGAAAAACAGCCAACGCGCTGATCTTGCTGGTTTGATTCTTTTCGGAGGTTGGATCGAGTCGCTCCACTTGGCGGTGGAAGCTGCTTCGGTTAGCGCAGAGGTGAAAACTCGAATTGCTGAGCAAAAACACGCTTGTTCAAGCCTAAACAACTTGCTGAAGGAAATGAATAATTCTGCTATGGATCCAATTAAAAAAGAATTGGATATGTTGACCTCTCTTTACAATTCACTCGAATCGACCTATGAATATGAAAAGCCCATTACTGATTCGAAAGAAAAAA
This sequence comes from Flavobacteriales bacterium, assembly GCA_049318685.1. Taxonomy (GTDB): domain Bacteria; phylum Bacteroidota; class Bacteroidia; order Flavobacteriales_D; family Sanyastnellaceae; genus JAIXWP01. Next base: position 2,063 of record JBMOFW010000050.1, on the reverse strand, counting down.
CAACTTATATCCGCAGCAACAGTTCTGTAAAAATGAGCGATGAACAAATGGCGGAGATTAAAAATAGAATTGAAGTTATTCGAACGTTGATCACTCAATAAGAAAAAACCATGAAAAAAACTGTCTTCACCCTCCTTCTTTCTTTGATGGCTTTCATTGGTTTTTCCCAATGTGATAGCCTTGCTGGTCAATGTGAAAAGCACATCAACGAAAACTACATCTCGGATGGCCAAGCTTACCGAGCGTTGCTCACCGGCACAGAAAATGCAGAATTTAAAACGACTCTTTTTGCAGGAAATACATACCGCATTGCGGCATGCAGTGGCAATTCGGATGGTAATTTGATTTTTAAGTTGGTTGATGAAATGGGCAATTTGCTTTTTTCTAATGCTGAATTTAGCAACGCGCCATACTGGGATTTTGTTATCGATCATACGATTACGGTGAAAGTAGAAGCGATGCTCGATCAATCACGTTCAAGCTCCGGTTGCGCGGTGGTTATCATTGGTTTTAAAAAATAGAAAGAGATTATTCTACAGTCTAATACGAATCGTCCATGAGTGCAGGTATCCTTCGTGCGCTAATGCAATTGTTTGCTATTATTGCCGGTGCCAATAAGGCTTCTGGGAAAGAGATAGTAGCGGTATTTTTGCGTCAGCAACTTAACAAGGATCTTGTCAACAAGTACTTGAGCGAGTATGAACAGTTCGCAGAAAAGTTCCACCAAGGAAAGTCTTCAGAAAAACGCACATCCCTCGCTTCGGTTAAAGTATTACTCATTTGTGATCAAATCAACAAAGAGCTTCAACAAAAAGAAAAGTATTTTGTACTCATTCGTCTCCTGGATTTCATAACGGAATTCAAGGCGGGTGGTGAACAAGAATGGGAGTTCATTCAAACGGTCGCCGACGCATTTAATGTGGAGAAGGAAACCTTTGATCTGATTCGCCAATTAACAGAGTCCAATGCAGAAACCGAATTTGACAACAGTGCGTTTCTCGTTGCCAAATCCAACAATCATTTGCATGATAATTCGGGTGTATTGAGTGTTGATGGACTGCGCGGAAAATTGATCTTCTTGCGTTTGGAATCGGAGAATTTATTTTTCGTGCGTTACTATGGTTCGGATGCAATTTTCTTAAACAGTCAAAGTATCGTTCCGACCAAAACGTATGTTTTCGGTCAGGGAGCAAACATTCGGGGGACCAAAATTAGCCCGGTGTTTTATAGTGACGTATTACACAAATTCCTGAAAATTGAATCGGGTACTCGGATCGAATTCCGCGCTGAAAACGTCAGCTATTATTTTCCCACAAATAAAAAGCAAGCCTTACATCAATTCAATATTAAGGAGCACGGGGGCAATTTAGTGGGCATCATGGGAGGCAGTGGTTCGGGAAAATCAACCTTGCTCAATGTGCTCAACGGAAATTACACGCCGACCTACGGAAGCGTAACGATCAATGGTATAGACATTCACCGACAAAATGAACAAATTTCCGGTGTATTGGGCTATGTAGCGCAAGATGATCTGTTGATAGAAGAATTGAGTGTGTTTCAAAATCTCTACTACAATGCCAAACTCAGCTTTAGAGATAAATCACACGATGAGATTAAAGACTTGGTGATCCATACGTTACAAAGTATCGGATTATACGAGTGCAAGGATTTGAAGGTAGGATCGGTATTGGAAAAAACAATTTCCGGTGGACAACGCAAACGATTGAATATTGCTTTGGAGTTGATCCGTGAACCTTCGGTACTTTTTGTTGACGAACCAACCAGTGGCTTGTCGAGCCGCGATTCGGAAAATATTATGGACTTGCTAAAAGAGCTCACGCTTCGCGGCAAGTTGATTTTTGTGGTGATTCATCAACCGAGTAGCGATATTTTTAAAATGCTGGATAAATTGTTTATCCTCGACAGGGGGGGATTTCCGATTTATTATGGCAACCCGGTTGAAAGCATTATTTACTTCAAACGTCTTGTCAATCAAGTCAATCTTACTGAAAGTGAATGTCCACATTGTGGTAATGTAAACCCTGAGCAGATATTCAATATCA
>JBMOFW010000049.1:0-15680 GCA_049318685.1 Flavobacteriales bacterium | reverse complement strand
GAGTTTTGAAATTCTGTACATCGCTTTTCAAGCATCCAAAGGACAACTTTCACACTACAATATTTCTTCACCCGTGTATTCTCTTTTATACGGATTAATGGCCATCGCCGCTTCAGTTGTTACGGTGTATACCGCCTACATAGGCTGGCTCTTTTTTTCTTCCGAATTTCCTTCATTACCCGATTATTATGTTTGGTCAATTCGATGGGGCATTTTACTCTTTGTCATATTTTCTTTTCAGGGTTTTGCCATGGGCGCACGATTGAGCCACAGTGTAGGAGCTGTAAATGATAATTCCAATTTGTTTATTCTCGGTTGGAGCAAAACAGTAGGCGATCTTCGTGTCGCTCATTTCATCGGTATGCATGCCCTTCAAGTGTTGCCCATCGTGTCTTATTATTTGCTAAAGAACACCAAGCTCACTTTTGCACTTGCTGCTATTTATGGTGTTTTAGCCATTTTCACTCTGATACATGCCCTTCAAGGAAAGTCGGTCTTCCCAAATTCACATTGAGGTTAAAGAAAACGGTCAACGCTTTTAGGCATGGTCAAAATTCAAACTTCAGCCTTCAAACTTCAAACTTTGCCATTTGGCGGGAAAAACCTAAATTTGCGCGCCCGCTAGAATGCGGCGACTAATTTTTCCTAAATGAGCAATACCCAAACGGCTGGAAGAGACCTCAAAGTCTCTAAAATGGCAGAAAACCTCATCGGTTCTGAAATTATCAAATTGGCCGGAGAAATCCGCGAACTCATCGCGAAAGGTGAACGTATCTACAACTTTACCATCGGTGACTTCGACCCTAAGATTTTCCCCATCCCTGCCGAGCTCAAAGAGGAAATTATCAAAGCGTATCAAGACGATGAAACCAACTATCCTGCTGCGGATGGTATGGCCGAATTGCGCAAAGCAGTGGCCAAGCAAATCCGCGATTGGCAACTGTTGGAATATGCTGAAAACGAAATCCTCGTAGCAGGTGGCGCGCGTCCTGTAATCTACGCCATCTATCAAGCGCTTGTTGATCCAGGAGAAACGGTTCTTTTCCCAGTGCCAAGCTGGAACAACAACCACTATACCCACCTGACGCATGCGGTTCAATCGTTTGTGGAAACTACACCGGAAAACAACTTCATGCCCACGGTCGAGGAATTGCGTCCCCTCATTGGAAACGCTACTTTGCTCGCCCTATGTTCTCCGTTGAATCCAACAGGAACGGTCTTCTCAAAGGCACAGTTGGAGGCGATTTGTGATATGGTGATTGAAGAGAATGCACGCCGCTCTCCCGATCTAAAGCCGCTCTATATCATGTACGATCAAATTTATTGGACGCTCACCTATGGCGATACCGTTCATTTTGATCCCGTAAACCTCCGTCCCGAATTACGTGACTACACGATTTTCGTGGATGGTATTAGTAAATCGATGGCTGCAACGGGTGTGCGCGTGGGTTGGGCATTTGGTCCGAAAAAGATCATCGACAAAATGAAGTCGATTCTCGGTCACGTGGGTGCTTGGTCACCGAAGGCCGAACAAATGGCCACTGCCCGATTTATGGCGAATGATGATGCAGTGCAAGCCTATTTGTCGCAATTCAAACAACAAATCGAGCTACGTCTTCGTGGTTTTTATAATGGTATCCAAACGCTAAAATCTGAAGGTTTCCAGGTTGACGCGATTGCCCCAATGGCGGCCATTTATCTCACCGTTCAGTTTGATCTGAAAGGATTGAAAACCGTTGATGGAAAAGAATTGTCCACCACCGAAGAAGTTACCTCATATTTGCTTTCCGAAGCTGGATTGGCCGTGGTGCCTTTCTATGCATTTGGAGCCGCCCGCACCAGTTCATGGTATCGCTTGTCTGTTGGCACCGCCTCGGTTGCCGATGTCAACGAAGCCATCGAATCTTTGCGAAGCGCATTGAGTAAGCTTTCTTAATTTTTTGAAGACGCATCGTACGATGGACAATAGCAAAAATTACTGTGTAATCATGGCCGGCGGAATCGGTTCGCGATTTTGGCCAATGAGCAAAACAGCATTCCCCAAACAATTTCATGATATTCTAGGTGTAGGCCGAACGCTCATACAAATGACGTACGATCGTTTTCTACCGATTGTTCCCAAAGAAAATATGTTGGTGGTCACCAATGCGCGGTATAAGGATCTGGTGTTGAAACAGCTGCCTGAACTTAAGCCTGAGCAAGTACTCTGCGAACCCTATATGCGCAATACTGCTCCTTGCGTGGCCTACGCTGCATTTTGGATTGCCGAACGAGAACCTGATGCAAACATCATGGTGGCGCCGTCTGACCATTTGATTTTGAAGAATGATGAATTCTTGCGCATCATGGATGTGAGCATTCGTCAAGCACAAGCAAGCGGCAACCTGGTGACATTGGGGATCAAACCAACTCGTCCCGACACCGGATACGGATACATTCAATGGGCGGATGACAAGAATGGGGTAGATGAAAAAGTAAAAAAAGCAAAGACCTTCACCGAAAAACCAGATATCGAATTGGCCAAAGACTTCTTGGAAAGCGGCGATTTTTATTGGAATTCCGGCATTTTCATTTGGTCGTTGCCTGCTATTCTTTCTGCGTTTCAAAAGCATTTGCCAGACATGTTCAAGGCTTTCAGTGATGGCGCGGGCATTTATGGCACCGAGCAGGAAGCCGCTTTTATTGAAAAAACGTATAGTACTTGCGACAATATCTCCATCGACTACGGTATTATGGAGAAAGCCAAGAATGTGAACGTAGTGCTCAGTGATTTCGGGTGGAGCGACCTCGGCACATGGGGTTCATTGCATACGCATCTCGCTCAAGACGATCGCAGTAATGGTGTTGTAGGAAAACACGTGATGCTTTACAATTGTGCAGACAATGTGGTGAATGTTCCTAATGATAAGCTCGTTGTATTACACGGACTGAATGGTTACATCGTCGTGGATAGTGGAAATACCTTGCTGGTCTGTAAAAAAGAAGATGAACAAAAGATCAAACAGTTCGTCAATGATATTAAGATCCAAAAAGGGGAGGATTGGGTGTAACCCAAGTTTGAAGGTTTTGAGGTTTGAAAGTTTGTTTGTCGGGTAGTGTATCACCTGACTGCCCCTCGACTTCACTTCGCTGCGTTACGCTCGGGGACCCTTTGTCTTGAGAGGCATTGCGGAGATGAAGCTTCTTGAATTTAAACGAGGTAAAGAAACTCTGTGGAACTAAAATTCCCCTCGGGAATTAAGGCTCGATATCGAATAAGAAATCATTAAACGGAAAACGCGTAACGTGGATTTGACGGACGCGTTCGTACAGAACATCTCTGAAATGATCAATATTTAGTTTGTCGGCTGCGGAGATAAACAGGACTTCATTTTCACCAATCTTCGCCATCCACGTTTTCTTCAATTCTTCCAGCGAAATATTCTCGCGTGTGGGTGGTGTCAAATCGTCTTCGGCTTTGGGAATATGCGTGTATGCATCGATCTTATTGAAAACAACAATCGTCGGTTTATCACCACTGCCTATTTCTCGCAAAGTCTCATTGACTACATTGAATTGATCTTCAAACTGCGGATGCGATATATCTACCACGTGCAAAAGCAAATCGGCCTCGCGTGTTTCATCCAAGGTGGACTTGAACGATTCAATCAATTGATGCGGCAGTTTGCGAATGAACCCTACCGTATCTGTAAGTAAGAATGGCAAGTTTTTCAATACGACTTTACGCACCGTGGTATCAAGCGTTGCAAATAATTTATTCTCTGCAAACACTTCCGACTTCGCCATCATATTCATAATGGTGCTTTTGCCAACGTTGGTATAACCAACCAAGCAACTCGCACCAATGCGCCGCGATTACTGCGCTGCACGGTCATTTGCTTGTCGATTTCTTCAAGCTCTTTTTTCAATCGTGCGATGCGATCCCGAACGATCCTTCGGTCGGTCTCGATTTCTTGCTCACCTGGACCGCGCATACCAATCCCTCCACGTTGTTTTTCTAAGTGGGTCCACATCCGCGTAAGTCGAGGAAGCATGTATTCATATTGGGCTAATTCTACCTGCACTTTGGCATGTGCGGTGCGGGCGCGACTAGCAAAAATGTCGAGGATGAGCGTATTGCGATCGAGCACTTTTACGCCTTTTTCTTTGAACTCTCGCTCTAGGTTGCGCAGCTGTGATGGCGCCAATTCATCATCAAAAATGATCAAATCGGGTTTATGCTCATCTACGTAATCTTTGATCTCAGCCAGTTTTCCACTTCCCACAAAAGTGCGGCTATCGGGATGGTCGAGGTTTTGGGTAAATCGTTTTAGACATTCGGCATTGGCGGTCATGGCCAAAAACGCCAACTCATCAAGATATTCGTCGAGTTGTTCTTTGTTTTGACTGCGCGTAACGAGACCTACGAGAATACAGGTTTCCTGCTTCTTTCCGGTGTCGATTAATTTGGCATTCTTCTTCACTTTCTCAATCCTATCACAAAATCGGCAAGAGCGCTGATTTCTTCTTTGGTCAATACATCCTTTTGAGAGGGCATCTTGCCTTTACCTTGGGTAATGGTGGCGATGATCATCTCTTTGGAAATGGTACTCTTAGTTAAATCTGGTGAACCGGATGCCATAGCATTGCCTTCGCGCCCATGACATACCGCACACTTTCTTCCGTAAAGCACATCTACCGTCACCTGTGTGTTTGAGGCGGGTTGGTTTCCCGAACCACATGCTGCAATCATCAAGATAGAAAGCACAATCGATGCAGCAATCCCGTGTTTAATTAAATCCATCCTACACCCAATGCTTTAGCCGCTTCTCTCCAAGGCCATGGAATAGAAAGCATGATTAACAAAAATCCAACGAGGTAGTACACGAAAATCATGCGGTGCTTGGCCCATTTTTCAGACATGCGCTTGGCGCGTGAATAGCCAACGGTGATGAAAACAGCCGCCAAAATCATTCCTGCTAAGTGCTCAACTACCCAAAAACGGGGTACGCTTTCTTTCATTACATAGCCGGCTTTGATATAGTTGGTTACGTGCTCACCGAAAAAGTACAAGATGAGTCCGATTAACACTTGTGTATGCACCGAAATAAGAGAAAAAAGAGCAAGTTTTTTATCCGTCTCGTTGACCGGACGGTACATGCGGATCAGACTGTCGACAATAGTCACGACCAATAGAATGAGTACTACCCAACGGAGGGCGGAGTGGAGGTGAAGTAAACCTGTAATCATGGTAAACTGTTTTTATATAGGGTTTTGGTTCAAAAATAAGGGAAAGCGACTGTATCAAAGGCGAAATTCGTGGACAATCTCCAAAACAGTGCGGAATGCCGCGAATTTGCCGGAGTAGCGAGCTGTATGCTCTTGCTGAAGTCCGGGCGAAAAATCACGACGATAGACCTCCAAATCCTCCATGCTCTTGGCCACATACTGAATAGCATAGGTCAAGCCGCCTTCTTCGTAATCATGCACGCGGCAGATGCGATTTTCCGTAAAAAATCCGGTTTTCATCACATCCGGGATATGCACGTTTTTCATCCAATCCAACCAATCCAATTCGATAGAGGCATCAATGCTGATGGTGACGTTGTACAATACTTTATTCATGTTCGCAATTCAAAAGTGGTCGTTTCTGTGAAATCTTGGTCTCCGACTACGTCTAGATACATTTGAATGGTATATTGACCATTCTCGGTGTCAGAAAAGTCCAATAAAATTTGATGAAAGCCAGGCGGAACCTCCAAGTCAATGTACTCTTTCACGGTTTGCCCGTGTATGTCCTGTATCCGTATGCGCAAATTTCCGGTTACACTATTGGTATACCGAATAAACATTCGGTCATGTACGAGAACATCATTCACGGGATGGATTTCTAATCCATCACCGATACCGAGATTCATGGAAGCGGCAATTAGGCTAACAAGGGTCCATTTCACTTGTGAAAATTACGATCGTTCATTTCGCGTCGCATTCACACCGCAGGATGTTTTCAACAATGGATTTTTGGCTATATTCGAGCATGAAAAAACGGTTTTTCACGCTATTGCTCTGTTTTTCAGTTGGGGTATTGATGGCTCAAACCCCTGACCTCTCTTTTGAAGATTGGTCGGGCAAAGAACTGGGGTCATATTGGGCGGTATGGGGAAGTGGCTATTCACTGCAAGCCATCAATGGCGATGCAGTGACCGGAGAAAAAGCCTTGGAAATAACTGCAGGTGCTCATCGCGATACCTCCGATTTTTGCTTGCCTTATACCATCATTCCAGCCAATTTTTCAGGACAGTCTATTCGCTTGGAAGGATCTATCAAAGTCAATGGCGTAGATGATGGTTTCGTGGGGTTGTTTTTACGTTTAGATAATGCCGAAGGACAAGTGGTGGCTGAGAACATGGAAAAGCAAAACATACATGGCTCTTCATCCTGGCAACACGTGGAAATTCAATTGCCCTACACGGATGATATTACATCCATAAGCGTTGGAGTTTTGCACGCCGGGACAGGCACGGCTATGTTTGATGATCTGCGTCTGTATATCGACGGCGTTGATTTTAGAGAAAAGGCAATAAAAGAAACGGTGGACTATGCAGCATTGAAGGATCGAGAATTTATCGATGAATCCTTAATTGAGTTCTATGACCTGTCGGCAATTCAAGAGTCGGGCTTATATAAATTGGGGCGTATCTGGGGTTTGATGAAATATTATCATCCGGTCATTGCCAAAGGCAAATACAATTGGGATTTTGAATTATTTCGCTTTCTCCCGCAATTCTTGAATGCCTCTACTGCTGACGAACAGCATGCTTTGCTTCTCCATTGGATCAACTCATATGGTCCACTTGTGGCGGCCAAATCGAAAAAAGAGGAGCGCGGCGCAGAGGTGAAAATGAATGCCGACTTTTCGTGGATTTCACCTTCGCTGTTGGGTGATTCACTTGCAGACGTTTTGCATCTAGTGATTGCCACCGAAAGACCCAAGCGCCACTATTATTTTTCCCTGGCTCCCAATGTGGGCAATGTTGTTTTTGAACATGAAGAGGCTTATGAAAACAATCTCGTTTTGGATGGCGGGTTCCGCCTATTGACGCTTTTTCGATTTTGGAATCAGGTGGAATATTTTTTTCCATACAAATACGCGATTGGGAAAGATTGGGGGCAAGTGCTGAAAGACTATGTTCGGCCGATGACGCTGACTTATCGCGAACCGGAGTTTAAGCGCATACTCTTGTTGCTGTTAGCCGAGTTGAATGACACACATGTTTCTCTCCAAGGCAATCATGCAAGTGTTGTTTACTTGATGGGTCGGCGGGCATCGGCAGCAGACGTTGATGTCATTGACGGCAAATGGACGGTAGTGGATTTTTTTAATGAAGAAAAGGCCCTAGAAGATGATTTGAAATTGGGTGATATCATCGAAACAATTAATGGACGAAGCGCAATGGAGGTGGCAGAGGAAAAAATGGCCTATGTGAGCGCTTCCAACAAAACCATAAAATACCGAAGTGTCGATCCCCTGCGCAGCAATGATTCACTGCTCCATCTCACACTTTTACGAAATGATAAACGCATAGAAAAAACGGTCAAAACGTATGGCGATGACGACTTGTATTATTGGAAAAAATATGCAAGAAATGATTCTTGCTTTTCAATGATTAATGATTCTGTAGCCTACATTTTTGCAGGTAATCTCAAACAAGACTACGTGGATGTGGCGATGATTGAAGCCATGGATGCGAAGGCCATTATCATCGATTTGCGTTGTTATCCTGGATTCTTTCCTTTATTCGAATTGGGCGCTTATCTCTTGCCACAAAGCAAACCGTTTTGTAAAGTTAGCTCAACAAGTATAGCACATCCAGGTCGATTTGTTTTATCGCAAGAATTAGCCGTAGGCAAAAACAATCCGGATTATTTTAAGGGTCAAGTTTTCATTCTGGTCAATGAAATCACTCAAAGCTCAGCAGAATTTCATGCTATGGCTTGGCGTCAGGCTCCCAATGCCCTCGTGGTTGGCAGTCAGACTGCGGGTGCGGACGGCAATGTGTCTTATATCGTGCTTCCCGGAAATATGACCACGCAGTTTAGCGGACTGGGCATTTATTATCCGGATGGTTCTGAAACGCAGCGCATCGGTATTGTGCCTGATGTGGAGGTCAAACCCACACGTGCTGGCATCCAAGCAGGCCGGGACGAAGTATTGGAAAAAGCCTTGTCGCTTGTAAAATGACAAAAGCGCCCGTGAGGACGCTTCTGTACTAGCACTCGCTTTACAGCCGGGTTACTTCCTTCGCCCGCTGTAGCTTTTTATGTCGGGTTGACGTTTTCTTGATTGTTTCCGAAAGATACGGGGCTTGATACGGAATCGATTCACCACTTTCTTCCAAAGTCGGGCATTTTTATACCAATCTAATTTGACTCTATAGCCACCACTACCGCGTCTGACGTGTAAGCCAGATAGCCTTCTATACGCTTCCCGCTGATGGAAGCCAATTGTTCCATGTACCCGCGCACTTGATCGTGATGCTTCACATGCGGCTTACCTGTTTTGAAATCCACCACTTCCCAATAATCATCATGCATGATCACCCGGTCGGGCCGAACAGGATGGCCTGTGGAGAGAATAATTTCTTTTTCATTCAACATCGCTAAACCACTATCAAACCATCTACGAAACGAGGGGTGCTCTACAATATGGAGCAATTGCGTGGCCAACTCATCGAAGCGCGATTGGGCAATGCTCGGATAAGCGGGCATCACTTTCTTCAAGGCGCCTGAAATATCGGCTGGCACCTGAATCAACGATAGACACTCATGAATAATATTGCCCAACATACGCTGCTCTTGACTTTCTAATTGACGTTCTCCGGTCTTGGTGTAGCGCAATTTCAACGAAGATATATTTTCAATCTGCTCTCCACGAATCCATTCGGGTTGGTCTACCGGTTTCGTAGTGCGCGCATTCTTTTCTTTTAATCCAAATTCATAAACCGAATATTCATTCGGTACAAGATTGGAGGTGATGTAGTTGTTGATAATGCCTGTAATGCCTGATTTGACTTCTTCGGTGATCAGGTATAATCGGTCTTCAGCGCGGGTGGTCGCTACATAGACCAAGTTGATATCATCCAACAATCCCTGTTCAATGTCGTGATTGACTTGCGGATGGTTCTCTTCTTTTATCGTGGAGGCGCGATTGTTTATCAGCATTTTGGATATTCCCAATTCGCGCTCATCGACATCTACCCATACTTTATTGCCGGGCGACTTGGTCTCAAAGCGGGGATAAATCACCACAGGATACTGCAAGCCTTTACTCTTGTGCACTGTCAGGATGTTCACGGCATTGGTCCCTGATTGTGATGAGGTGTACAATGATTCACGTTTGTCTTCCCACCAGTCCATGATATCTTGGATGGAATGATCGCGCTGGGTAGAAAGTCGTGTCAAGTGATCAAGAAGAAACTCCAAAAATGGATCTTTGGGAATATGGAAAAGCTTCAAGGTGGCTTCTGCAATTTCTATAGCAGTGCTCATGCCACTGATGTCGGCATAGCCGGGGAAATGCGTTTGCAAAAAGCGATCAAACTCGGGCACCATCTTTTTCTCTTCTCGAATGCCGAACGCATCTATCAATTGTTGCAATTGGAATTGTTCGGGATAAAGAATGGCGAGGTTTTGCCAAACGCCAATATGACTATAGACATGGTCGGGTTGCACGAGATAGCGCATAAAGGCCATCACCAAACGCACTTTGGGTGAATTGGACAATAAAAAACTTTCTTTCGTCACCACCTCAAATCCGGCGGCATGCAAGGCCGCTGCAATGGGCCCTGACTCCTTGGCTCCTTTCCTTGTCAATATCGCTATATCACCGGGAGCATAGCCATCTTCAATGCTCTCTTTTACTTTGGCTACAATGGTGTTGTTAATCACCTCTTTCTTATCGCCTTCCTCTGGCTTGGGAATGATCACCGCTTGCACATAGCCTTCTGCTTGCCTCACTTCTTCTTGCTCCTGACCTTCATAGACATGTTGTATATGCGGGAAGGCCTCGACCAAGGCGTGATACAATTCATTATTAAACCGAACAACTGCTCGGTTGCTGCGAAAATTCTTTTTTAACTCTCCTTTTTCATAGTTGTATTTCAACGCTTGTTTGCGCTCGGGGGCTTGTTTGCCATCAAGCTCGGGCAAATTCACAAATTGCTCGGCTTTGCCATTTCGCCAACGATATATGGCTTGCTTGCCATCGCCAACGATCAAATTGAAATGCCCCTTGGAAAGAGCGTTTTCAATCAAGGGCAGAAAATTGTTCCACTGCAATCCACTGGTATCTTGAAACTCATCAAACAATATGTGATTGTAGCGCTCGCCAACACGCTCATAAATAAAGGGCGCCGGACTGTCTTCAATGATTTCGGAAATGATGGTTTGAAAATCGTTGATCAAGAGAATATTCTCTTCTTCTTTCAATTGCGCTGCGATGAATCCCAGTCGCGCCAGCATGCCCATACTGTAGATCACTTTCGATGCGTCTTGTGCCAATTTGTATTCAGCAAAACGATCGGGCGTAAATGAAGTCATGACGATTTCACGCATGCGCTCCAATTCATCGGCAATCGACTCGATCCGATGAATTACGTCGGCTGCAGCTGTTTTGGTGTACCATCGCGATCCTTTGGATTCTTCGGTCAAACGCTTGCCGGGTGCTTCAATATTGCCTTGTATAGTTTTTAAAAAGAAACCCAATGCTCCCGATTTTTTATTGGAAAAATCATCGGGCGATAACCCCATTGAATCGAGCAATAGCTGCACGTGCTCAGCGGCTTCTATCAAAGGCTTTTCAAAGTCTTCTATCTTTTGACGCAACTTTCGGCGAATGGCAGTGTATTCGTCGAGACTCAAACGCTGCAATTCGGTGATTACATTGTGCGCGTCTTCGTTGTACAACTGGCCCGCGATGCTTTCTAGGGCTGTCCGCACCTTTTGACCTTCTTCGTCTTCGTAGTTTTCTAGGGTAAATTGCTCGAGATAGCGCGTCAACTCGGCGTCGGTGCCAATCTGGTCCAAACAGGTGTCGACAATTTTTTCACTGAAGGCAGAGGTGTCCATTTCAATGGAAAAATCGGGATGCAGCCTCAAGTCGCGGGCAAAGGAGCGAACAATGCGGTGGGTAAAACTGTCTATCGTGGAAATGCTGATCAAACCATAGTTGTGGAGCATATGCTCCAGGGTTTTTTCAGCACGATAATGTAAAACGTGTTTGGGTACGTCTAATGTTGATCTGATCTCTTCAAAAAGGGCTTTATCGCCTGATTCGAGATCGATAGGTGAACGAAATTCGCGAAGGCGCTTGATGACGCGCTCTTTCATCTCTGCCGCAGCGGCATTGGTGAAGGTGATGGCCAAAATATGCTTGTAGCCGGTGGCGATATCGGTTGCCAATGCCAACTGGAGGTAATGCTTCACCAAGGCGTAGGTTTTTCCGCTTCCTGCTGAGCTTTTGAGCACATAAAAGTTTTTTAGGGCCTTCATGGAGCGAATATGGCGAAAATTCGCTGTTTTTTGCCGAATGACGTACCTTTGCACTTCAATATCCATGAAATGAAAGAGATAACCTGTTCTTTTTGCGGAAGAAAGAAAAGTGAAGTAAGCATTCTGATTGCAGGAATTAGCGGACATATCTGCGAGGACTGCGCCACACAAGCGCATGCCATCGTCAGTGAAGAATCGAAAAGCAAACCACTCCCACTCAACGAAAAGGAGTTGGAATTACAAAAACCAGGTGATATCAAACGCTTCATCGATGATTTTGTCATCGGTCAGGATGATGCCAAGAAATCTCTGAGCGTGGCTGTATACAATCACTACAAACGCTTGATGCAACGTTCAGCGAAGGATTCGGAAGGAGTGGAAATCGAGAAATCGAATATCATCTTGGTGGGCGAAACCGGAACGGGTAAAACCCTTTTGGCCAAGACTATCGCACAAATGCTCCATGTACCTTTTTGTATCGCTGATGCCACGGTATTGACCGAAGCCGGTTATGTGGGTGAGGACGTGGAAAGCATTCTTTCACGTTTGCTCCAAGATGCGGATTACGATGTGGCCCGCGCCGAACGCGGCATTGTCTTTATTGATGAAATAGATAAAATTGCGCGCAAAAGCGACAATCCAAGCATTACACGCGATGTAAGTGGTGAAGGCGTACAACAGGCCTTGTTGAAATTGCTGGAAGGTTCTGTGGTGAATGTGCCACCTCAAGGCGGACGCAAACACCCAGAGCAAAAAATGATTCAGGTGAATACCCGCAATATTCTTTTCATCTGTGGTGGTGCGTTTGACGGTATTGATAAAATAATCGAACGTCGTGTGAATACGGCTTCAATCGGTTATGGTACGCAAGAGAAAGACAAATTTGATCGTGAAAATATTCTCCAGTATGTGAGTCCGCTCGATTTAAAACGTTATGGATTGATTCCTGAATTGATTGGTCGTTTCCCCGTACTCACGCACTTGGATCCGTTGAATGAATCCACCTTGCGCCGCATTCTCACCGAACCCAAAAACGCATTGATCAAACAGTACGTGAAGTTGTTTGAAATGGATAATGTGAAATTGAGCTTTGATAAGAAGGTGCTCGATTTTATTGTGGAGAAAGCCATGGAATACAAGCTCGGCGCGCGCGGACTTCGCGGTATTTGCGAAGCCATCATGCTCGATGCGATGTATGAAATTCCGGGTACAAAAGAAAAAGAATTGAAGATCAACTTGCAGTACGCAAAAGATAAATTTAGTCGCAGCAAACTGTCGCAGCTGAAAGTAGCCTAAGTAATCCATTTGATTTTCTCAGACAGTGAATTAAATGTTGAAAACTATGAGGTGGAAAAAGTGGGTTCTACTCACGGGCTGCCTTACGTTTGACCAACGATTTTTACATGATTAGCGAGACTGCCGTCTTCTTTGTTGAGGCGGCAGTTTTGCTTTTTTGTTATGGCTAAGGCAAATACCGAACATACTGATCAACCAGTCGCTGACGGTGTGGTGGAAACACCGTTGATGAAACAATACAACACCATCAAGGCCAAATATCCGGATGCGTTGTTGCTCTTTCGCGTGGGCGATTTTTACGAGACGTTTGGCGAAGATGCCATTAGAGCCTCAAAGATTCTCGGCATCACGTTGACCAAACGAAAAAATGGCGCCGCGGCCTACGTCGAACTCGCCGGTTTTCCTCATCACTCTTTGGATACGTATTTACCCAAGTTGGTGAAAGCAGGCAATCGTGTCGCGATCTGTGATCAACTCGAAGATCCAAAACTCACAAAAAAAATTGTCAAACGCGGTATCACCGAATTGGTGACCCCAGGCGTGTCTTACAACGATAAAACCATCGACGCAACGAGCAATAATTTCGTTGCTGCTGTGGCCTTTGGAGCTCCTTCGGGTAGCAATCGCTTGGCAGGTGTGGCTTTCCTTGACATCTCAACGGGTGAATTTGTCACAGCGCAAGGCACCATCGACTATATCGATAAACTCATTCAAAGTTTTCGTCCCAATGAGGTGTTGTATCAAAAGCATCAAGATGCTTTATTCAAAGAATCCTTTGGTGATCGTTTTTATACTTTTCGTTTAGACGATTGGGTCTTTACACGCGAGTTTGGAGAGGATATGCTCACCAAACACTTTGGTACCAAATCGCTCAAAGGATTTGGCATTGATGATTTGCCCTTGGGCATTATTGCTTCGGGTGCGGTGATGCATTATTTGGCCGAAACACAGCATGATAAAGTAACGCACATTTCTACCCTCGGTCGCATTGAAGAAGACCGCTATGTGTGGTTGGATAAATTTACCATTCGCAATCTCGAATTGGTGAGCAGTAGTCATGAACGCGCTACCACCTTGGTGGACGTGCTCGATGATACGGTATCGCCTATGGGCAGTCGATTGCTTCGTCGGTGGATGCTTCTTCCGCTGAAGGAAGTGGCGCTTATTGAACAACGTTTGGCTGTAGTAGACTTTTTTACAAAGCACTCTGAACTCGTTGATGCGCTTGTTCACGAACTCAAACAAATTGGCGATCTCGAACGATTGATTTCAAAAGTAGCAGTGGGCCGCGTGAATCCGCGGGAGATGCAACAAATTCGCCGCGCTTTAGACGCCATCGCACCAATACGCGAAAGATGCATTCAAAGCGGTCATGCGGAGTTGATCGCCCTCGGCAATCAACTCAATCCATGTGCGGATCTTGCTTCGCGCATTCTACGCGAAATTCATTCCGATCCGCCCATCGCCTTGAATAAAGGTGCAGTGATTGCGGATGGTGTGAATGCGGATTTGGACGAATTGCGCGGATTGGCTTTTAAAGGCAAAGATTATCTCAATCAAATTCAAGAACGCGAATCGGAACGCACGGGCATTCCGTCGCTCAAGATTTCATACAACAATGTGTTTGGTTACTACCTCGAAGTGCGCAATACGCATAAAGACAAAGTACCCACAGATTGGATCCGCAAACAAACCTTGACGCAAGCGGAACGTTACATCACCGAAGAACTCAAAGAATACGAATCGAAAATTCTCGGTGCAGAAGAAAAAATTGCCTCCATCGAATTGCGTTTGTTCAATGAATTGGTGGCCTATACCATGGAGTACACGGCATCGATTCAATTGAATGCACAACTCATCGGGCGAGTGGACTGCTTACTGTCGTTTGCTCGTGTTGCGATCAAGCACAATTATGTGAAGCCGGCCGTGAATGATTCCAAAGTGCTGAAGATTCTCAACGGTCGCCATCCGGTGATCGAACGCAATTTGCCGGCGGGAGAGGAATACGTGAGCAACGATATTTATCTCGACAACGATACGCAACAAATCATGATGATCACCGGACCCAACATGAGTGGTAAGTCTGCTGTGTTGCGTCAAACGGCGCTCATCGTACTCATGGCGCAGATGGGATCGTTTGTCCCGGCGAGCGCGGCCGATGTGGGCATCGTCGATAAAATTTTCACCCGTGTTGGTGCATCCGACAATATCTCCAGTGGCGAATCTACGTTCATGGTAGAGATGAATGAGACCGCAAGCATTCTCAACAACCTAAGCGATCGCAGTTTGATTCTCTTGGATGAAATCGGCCGAGGCACGAGTACCTACGACGGGATCAGCATTGCGTGGGCCATCGCTGAGTTTATTCACGAACATCCCAAAGCCAAAGGCAAGACGCTTTTTGCCACACACTATCATGAATTGAATGAAATGGAGGGCGTTTTCAAACGCATCAAAAATTTCAATGTGAGTGTAAAAGAGGTCGGACAAAAAATTATTTTCTTGCGCAAACTCGTGCATGGCGGAAGCAATCATAGCTTCGGTATTCACGTAGCCAAGTTGGCGGGCATGCCATCGAAAGTGGTAGAACGGGCAAAAGAAGTTTTGGTGCAATTGGAAAAATCACATTCAAAAGAAAATTTGAATGGAGGCATGCAGCAGGTAGCACAAGATGCAGGCATGCAATTGAGCATTTTTCAATTGGATGATCCATTGCTCGAACAAATTCGCGAAGAAATCATCACTATCGACATCAATACTTTGACGCCAGTAGAAGCGTTGATGAAACTCAACGATATCAAACGTTTGCTAAAAGGATAGATATTAGGCGATGCCGTTTTTCGCGGCGTACATTA
>JBMOFW010000048.1:0-15687 GCA_049318685.1 Flavobacteriales bacterium | reverse complement strand
CAAGACTTATGTGCGCACTGGAAAATACATTGAGCCCGGAGATGCAGAGCAACTCAACATTGAATTCAACAAACTACGCGATATCAAATTTGAATACAACAGCGCCGTAATTTTAGAGGAGTCGCATGCAAACTTGGATTACATCGCTTCGATGCTGATGTTGGAGGAAGACTTTGATGTGCGCATTAATGCTCATACATGCAGTCAAGGCACACATGAATACAACCAAGTGTTGTCAGAAAAGCGTGCCGCCAGCGTTCGCGAATATTTCATCAAAAAAGGAATACCGGCTGCTCGTTTAATTACGAAGGGATACGCCGAAACCTCGCCTATTGCTTCAAACGAAACAGAAGAAGGCAAGGCTCAAAATAGACGCGTAGAATTTATCATCATATTTCACACGAATACCACCGAACAATAATCACATGAAAAATTTTCTTCTGTGTTCTTTATTGCTAGTGTTATCTCAACAATCATCGGCTCAAGCAGTGCCGGCATCAGATGAAAATATTCCTTTTCTCGTCACTTTTGGCAAGGAAGCTGGCACCAAATGGGGTGATGATGATTTCTGTCAAATTTTCTTTTTCACTATACCGAAAGACCACAAAACTCCATTTTACATTCGGGTGTTTGATCCGGAATGTGGCGGTAAAAATGATGAGCAAAATGGCATTTTTAATACCATTACAAAATTCTCACTGTATGGTGGAGCTACTTGCATAACAGCAGAAGAAGCCCGATCAACCAATCCTACAGGAAATTACAAAAGTGGCAACCTACTTGCGACAAAAACCTTTGCCACGGACTCGCAATTTGACAATCAGTATTACACCTTTGGCCCATTCAATCCGGCTGAAGGAGAATTAGCGCCAAAATATGGAGGCTATGTTTTCAAGCTTATTTGCGAAGGCATAAAAGGTGATGACGGCAATCTCTACCGTTATTTTATGAGCACCTCGGCAGAAAAAAACGTAGCCATAGAAGGAGGCAATGCATTTACTTTCGAATACACTTTTCGACTGCATGCCGATGGCAATCAAACCAGTCATGTATATCCGTATATCGACGATAAAGTAATCTCCATCATGCAGTACAATTTTGATTGGGACAATGATGGATTCATTAAACTGATATCCGTGGCCAACGCTGGAGAGTTGCTCAAAACATCACAGGAAAATGCGTGGGCGGAAAGCAAGTATTTCATCAAGCCCACGGAAAAAGGAAAATCTTTGGACATTCAATTCAAGAAAGGAAAATCGACGAATGTGAATAACAACAATGTTGTTTTCTACGTGCGCAACCAATATGGTGAACAGCTTCCTTTCTTTACCATACCTATTGGTGGAGTGCCCAAGCCGCAAGGCGAAATTTCGGTTAAACCCCTTCAACCGCAACGTCGCTAAGTCATGTTCAGAATACCCACCCTATTTGTATTCTTCTTCAAATTATCGATATTGACATGTATCGCCCAGTCGTATGAATTTCGTACGTACAACGAGCAAGATGGCTTGGGCAACCGATACATCAATACTATCAACCAAATAGTTGACGGATCGCTCGTAATCGGAACCGGGGAAGGATTATATCTTTTCGATGGTTTTTCTTTCTCTCCCTACCATGAAATTCATGGCTTGGCGAATGAACTCATCACGTGCAGCTATCAAAAAAAGGATGGCTCCATTTATTTCGGACACGGAAACGGCGATGTTACCTACTTTCATAATCATCAATGCGAACCCATAAAATTGGGGCAATATTTTTCAGGAAAAGTAACGTCCATTTCAGAAGACAAAGAGGGAAATATTTGGTTTGCTTCACAAAATTCCGGTTTAGTCAAATTTTCCGAAAACGGTTCAAAACATTATAAAACCGGGCTCGAGGAATACACCATATTTTGCTCATACATCGATGCAAACAATACCATTTGGCTTGGAACGGACTTGGGTTTAGTTAAGGCTAACATCAACAATAAGGGAGAAATAGAAGCCAGCATGATCGATAATGGTGTATTGACCAACATCACGCACATCATGCCCTCCAGTCGAGGAATTTACTACTCCACTGAAGACGCCGGAATGTTTGAATACTTTTATTCAAATAATCATTTTGAGCACCTTCCGATCTTATACAATGGTCTTCCTTTAACCAATTACAAGATCAATTCGTTCAATATTGACGCGCAAGGATCAATATGGCTTTGTACGAACAATCATGGTTTGTTGGAATTGCAACAACGCAGTGCCAATAATTTTGCTAGTATTGAATTTTACAATGGCAATCAACGGGAAAATCCAATTGCCACCAAGACCACCTTCTTCGATCGTGAAGGAAATTTATGGTTGGGAAGTATTGGCGAAGGATTGTCCAAATTGAAAGAAAATTTTCTGGCATCCTATTCATTCGGTGAAGATGAGCAAAACAATCTGCAATCGCTTTTTAGTGCTCATGATACACTCTTCATAGGAAATAAAGGAGAAATTATCTTATGCACCGGTAACGCCAACAATCGTATTGCCACATTTAATAAAACAAACGGCATTCCCAATGACTACGTTACCTGCATTTTTGAGGATTTAAATAAAGATATCTGGTTTGGTACCGAAAGTTCCGGTTTTTTCTGTCTACGGCATAAAACAAAACGTGCGGAGCGCATACCATTATCCAAAGAATTTAGCCTATTTCGTATCAATGACATTGCTTATCTGAACAAGCATCTTTTCCTTGCTACAGATTTTGGTGTGTTTGAGTTAGAAAACAAGCAAGTGATTCATCACTACAGCATTGAATCGGGACTACCGGGAAATGTAATAAAAACGATTTACGTTGATTCACAATCACGTGTATGGTTGGGCACAATTTCCGATATAGTTCCCTTCATTCAAAACAACGGCATTCAAGCTGTCGACCCCAATATTGGACACGCACAATTGGTCGTTAAATGTTTTGCTGAAGACAATCAGCATCGGCTATGGATTGGCACTGAAGGTAGCGGACTGATTTGTATTTCAACCAATCCAGCGCTTATTCTAAACAAATCAAAAGGGCTCGAAAGCGACTACTGTTATAGTCTCCTTACTGACCAAAAAAATCAGCTATGGGTAAGTCACCGCGGATCGATGAGTCGAATAGATCTGAGTACTTTCGAAGTCAATATTTACAAAAACAATAGTTCGAGCGGTGGAGCTCTTCAAGCGAATGGTTCTGTAGAATGTTTTAATCAAAATATTTTTTTCGCAACCAGTTCCGGATTATTGCGCTACAAACCTGAAAAAGATATTCTCAACAAACTAGAGCCTGTCTTGACGATTCGAAGTGTCCGTATTTCCGATGTTGAATATCCGACAAGTGGTCACATTCATTTGCCTTATGGAGATTATAAAATCGATATTCTATTTCAAGGTATATCTTTAAAATCTCCGGAAAAAGTGACCTACAGTTTTTTGATGGAGGCCTACGATAATGAATGGAGCGATACCACCGCCAACAATCGTGCTTTATTCAACCACCTTTCACCGGGAACTTATGTATTTCGTGTAAAAACATTCAATGGCGACGGCGTTGGAGGAGAATCAATACTCACCTATACCATTACCATTGAAAAACCATTTTGGATGACGCTATGGTTTTATGCCTTGCTAGCGATTGTGATTTTTTTAACCATCCGCCTCATTATTTACAGACGCGAACGTTTGTTGCGCCGCAATCAAGAGCGTTTGAAACATGCCCTTGATTTGAGAACGCGTGAAGTAGTTGAACAAAAGGAATTGCTTGAAATAAAAAACAAAGACATTACCGACTCGATTTTATATGCAAAGAATATTCAAACAGCCATGTTGCCTCCAAAAGGCTTTTTGAAGACTTTTTTCAGTGATGCTTTTGTGTATTTCAAACCGCGTGACATCGTAAGTGGCGACTTTTATTGGGCAAACCGTTATAATTCTAAAATTGTCGTAGCCTGCGCAGATTGCACAGGACACGGAGTGCCTGGTGCATTTATGTCGTTGATCGGTTCAACCTTGCTAAAAGATTCAGCCCAACTGAGTGAGGTGCAATCGCCCAAAGATCTCATTATGCGATTGGATGATGAAATAAAAACAATGTTGAATAAAAAGATCATGAACACACAGATTCATGATGGGATGGATATTTGTATTGTAGACTTCGATTTGGATACAGGAATTTTACGTGTGGCTTCGGCCAATCGTCCAATCTTTATTCGCAAGAGAGGAGAAATGATTGAAATTCGGGGCGATCGCAAAGCCATTGGCGCTGCCGAAGATGTTCAATTTGAATTCACACTTCACCAAATAACGTTGGAAAAGGGTGATACCTTTTATATGTTTTCGGATGGTATTCCGGATCAATTTGGCGGCCCGAATGAAAAGAAGTTGAAGAAAAAAGGACTACTTGATTTTATCAATGCCCATGCGCATCTGCCTCTAGCCGAGCAACGACGTCATTTCAAAGCATTTATCAATGATTGGAAAGGCGACTTGGATCAGCTTGATGATATGATTTTATTGGCATGTCAAATTTAATTAGAGCGACATGTGATCGCGGAATCGCGCAGCTTGTCGCCGCGAAACTTCCACTTGTGATCCGTCTTTCAATGTCAGTCGAAGTCCTCCGTTAAACCAGTTTTCCACGCCTTCAACCCATCGGAGATTGACGATAAATTTGCGATTTGTTCTAAAAAAAGTATGATCCAAGCGATCTTCTAGAGTATTGAGCGATTTAAGAATCAACGGCTTGGAGTGATGAAAGAAAACACGCACATAGTTGCCTTCACTTTCGAACATTCGCACATCTTTGAGTTGAACAAACCAACATTTTTCTCCATCTTTAAGAAAGATTTGATCTTCTTGACCGAGGCGTCCTTCAGGCAAAGCTCCGTTACTTTCTATTCGGTCTTCGAGCGCGCGTTGTTTGATAATTTTTTGAATGGTTTCAGTAAGGCGGTCTTCCTCCACCGGTTTCAATAAATAATCCAATGCATCCACTTCAAATGCTTTTAAAGCATACTCATCGAAAGCGGTCACAAAGACAACTTGAGGAACGATTTCCAATTGTTGCAACATTTCGAAGCCGTTCATTCCGGGCATTTGAACATCCAGAAAAATAAGATCTGGATTCATTTCAGAGATCATTTTGAGCGCTTCTTCTCCATTGCTACATTCTCCTAAAATTTCTATCTCAGGATGTTTGGAAAGCAAGCCTGCCAATTCTTTTCGCGCCAAGCGCTCGTCATCAATGATTAGCGTTCTCATACTGTGTTTATATTAATTGGAATTCTCAATCGTGTAATTACGCCTTGCTCTGTGTTTTGGATATCAAAAGAAGCGTTTCCGCCATAGATAAGTTCTAGGCGTTTTCGCGTATTATTCAAACCAAAACCTTCTCGATCATCGCGCGGCTCATAGTAACCCGAATTGAATACTTCGAGCAACATAATATCCCCATCTATTTTTCCTTTAACGCACACAGTCCCACCTTCAATCAACGCCGAAATGCCATGTTTAATGCCATTTTCGACAATGGTCTGCAACATAAACGGCGGAAATTCAAGGGAAAGACAATCGGGTGCTATGTCCAACTCCACCTTTAGGCGTTCTTCAAATCTGATTTTCTCGATAATTAAGTATTTTTCGACAAGATCCAATTCTTCCCTCAACGAAACCACCTGCTTTTTCCCCAAGAGCAAATTATTCCGCATGATGCCGCTCAACGTTGTGATGGCATGCTTAGCTTTCGTTGGATCTTCATCCACCAGTGCGCGAATGCTATTGAGTGAATTAAACATGAAATGAGGATTCATTTGTGATTTAAAACTATTCAACTCAATTTCCGTTTTTGCTGCACGCAATTCCAAATTCTGAATTTCTTCGCGCTTCCAATTTTCAAACAGACTTACTGTGAAATAAATAATACTCCACAGGAAAAAGAGGATCATAAAATTGATGGCATTTGTCCAAAATTTTAGTTTGACCATCGATCCAATTAACGGAAACTCACCATTGAGCAAATCAGACAAGGTCGTATTGAAAATCATAAAAAATGCCCCCATTAGGACACTAGCGAGAATGATTCGAGGAATTAGCGCCAGAATGTTTAATCTTTTCCAATTTAACAGATGAATCAACCAGCGGTAGCTATGTGTAAATCCAATGCCCATAATGAAGATGAGAATCGAGTCATTATACACTTGCGAAATATTATTTTGCTGCATCGCCCCCACGATGATATTGCCCATAATGAATAGGCCCCATCCCAGGATTTGCATTAGCCAATAGACAAAAGTGCGGTTGCGCATACGAGTCCAAATATAGCAGGTGCAATTGGAGTTACTACCCCCCGACTACACCATCGGACAAATGCCCGGCTAAAAGGTCATAATTCGATTCATGATATCTTTGTCCGAAACAAGCACGTGAATTTTCTCGCACACTTTTATTTGGCTTATGGTGATTCTGATCGGTTGGCAGGCCAATTTATTGCGGATGCGGTGAAAGGGAAAAATTTCACCATGTACAGCGAGGGCATTCAGCAAGGCATTTGGCAACATCGCGAAATTGACATGCAGACAGACGGTCACCCGGCAGTACTTCATTTGCGCAGTTTGATACGCCCAGAAGTTGGTTTACTCTCTTCCGTGGCGATTGACGTGTACTTCGATCATATTTTGGCTCGGAGGTGGTCAACTTATCATGCAGAATCATTGGAAACGTTTGCGGCCGGAACCTACAGCCAATTATTGACCTATCAAGCCGTGATGCCCGAGCGCATGCAGACCACTTTAAAATACATGGCGATGCACGATTGGCTAAGTCAGTATGCCAAGGTGGAAGGAATCCAACGCAGTTTACTCGGATTGAGCAAACGCGTTAGTGGTGGAGAAAAACTTTTAATGGCTTCCGGCCTTTTGGAAGAAATGATGACCGAGATAGAACGGGCTTTTGACCTCGTTTTTCCGGATTTAGTTTCCGCGACAAAACGGCGCATTTTAGAGACCAATCAACCTAAATTAGATCCAAAACACTACATTTAACAGAAAACTACTATTTTTGACCTCGGTGCTAAACCGCCTATAATGATGAAACAACTCGTATTAGCTACAATTCTATTCATTTCCACACTTGCCGCAACAGCGGGAACGATTGTTATGGAGGGCCGTTATCAAGGCCGCAACATCTTTGTTATCAACTCAGTGGCACAAGATGGTGTCGGATATTGTGTGTTTGAAATCACCGTCAACGGCTTGATTACATCAGACGAAATCAACTCACATGCCTTCGAGATTGATCTCACCATTTACAGTTTGAAAACTGGTGACCCTGTATCCGTAGTGATCAAACACAAAGATGGATGTGTTCCAAAAATTGCCAATCCTTTCGCTCTTGATCCAGCCCCCACTTTTGAGTGTCAAAAAATCACCTGTGATAAAATTGGCCTGATCGTGTGGGAATCGACCGGTGAGATGGGCAAGTTGCCATACATTATCCAACAATTCAAATGGAACAAATGGGTGAACATTGGCGAAGTCATAGGAAATGGCACGGCTACCAAAAACATCTATTCGTTTCAAGCCAGCCTCACCAGTGGTTTAAATCGATTCAGAGTTGTACAAAAAAGCTCTGAAGGAGAATTTCGCCGCAGTCCGGAATGTGAAGTCGTTTCTGACATCGCTCCGATTAATTTTCAATACGACAAGAAACAAAAAGTAGTCATTTTTTCTGCAGTAACATCTTACGAATTATTTAATAGTTTTGGGCAAATTGTCAAGCGCGGTGCAGGTACGTCTATTGATGTAAGTACTCTAGCGAAAGGAGAGTATTATGTGAGTTACGACAACACCACAACTGGCAAGTTTTTCAAGAAGTAAATTTTCAACAACCAATTAATAACCGCTTACTAATCAGAGGCCTTCCCAGCAATGAGGAGGCCTCTTTTTATTATTCCAAAAAAATTTAGTATCTTCCCATTTCGGATGAAACCAAAGTTGATCTTCATATTCACCTTTTCAATAGGCCTAGTAGTTACTTCCTTGTTTCAATCATGCAAGGAAAACCAGGTTGAGAGCGACTTTCCGAATCTTCCGCCCCCAATAGAATTTGATCTAGATTCCATTAAGAAAAGAGGTAAAATCATATTACTAACTGAAAATGGACCAACCACCTATTATCAATACCGCGGACAAACCAAAGGATTTGATTATGAGATGGTACGCGCATTCGCTAAGCATCTTGGCGTAAAACTCGAGGTAAGGCTCCTTGACGATGTGGACAAGATGTTTACCATGCTCAATCGTGGCGAAGGCGATTTGATCGCATCCAACCTCACTGTTACTCCTATTCGACAGCAATTCGTCGCTTTTGGTGCTCCGGTTTATCAGACACGCCAAATGCTCGTCCAACGCAAATTCGATGTGGAAAACCCCGATTCTGCCGTATCCATCATCGCCGACACAACACAACTCGCGAATAAACATATTTGGGTGCATCGATTCTCATCATTTTATACGCGGATGAAAGCTATTGAAGCAAACAATGACTTTGACATTCAGTTGCACGATGCGCCCGGTGAAATCAGTACGGAAGACTTGATTCGATTGACTGCAAGTGGGGAAATTGATGCCACCGTTACCGATGAAAATTTGGCTATCATGCAGCACATGGACTATCCCGAATTGGATATGTCTGTGCCCGTATCCAAATCAGAAGACATCGCTTGGGCTATGCGCAACAACGCTCCTCAATTGCTCGAAGCGCTCAATTCTTGGCTTTCTTCTACAGATGCGCAGAAAAAATTGGTCAAAACAAAAAACAAATATTTCAACGAAGAAAAATTGTTTGGCTACAAAGGCCCGTATGCCTTGCCAAAAATCAGTTCGACGCAGATTTCCCCATACGATTCGCTGTTTAAGAAATTGGCACCTGAACTCGGTTGGGACTGGCGATTGTTGGCCGCTCTCGCTTATCAAGAATCGCGATTTAATCCAAACGCTGAATCATGGAGTGGTGCATTTGGCATCATGCAATTGATGCCCGAAACAGCGATGCGATTTGGCTGCGATACGACCCAACGTGAAGGAGAAAACATTCGGGCAGGTGTCAAGTATATCAAACATCTTGATCGATTTTGGAAAGACAAAATCACCAATCCGGAAGAGCGTAAAAAATTCGTGCTAGCCAGCTACAACATTGGCCCAGGGCATATTTTAGATGCTAGAAATCTCGCACAATTGATGGGAAAATCGGACACCCTTTGGCATGATAATGTGGCCGAGTGTTTACTTTTGAAAACACAGGAAAAATACTACACCATGGATGTCGTAAAGCATGGCTACTGTCGCGCTTCAGAGCCTTATCACTTTGTAGGAAAAATATTAGCTGTTTATGATCACTATAAAAACTCCGTTAAATAATCCATGACCCCACGTTTCTTTTTTTTCGCTCTCGCAAGCTTAATTACCCTTGTTTCTTCCTGCAAAAAAGAAGCACGAAACGTGCATATTCTGGAAGGGAAAGTGTATGATGGACGAACAGGTAGCGGTATCTCCGGAGCCTTTGTTGAAGTGCAGCAACAGGTCCTATCCGATGGTACCTTCAGCGGCGTATTCAATACAGCAGGCACATCCAATTCTGGCGCCGGTGGTGGATACACTATTGAATGGGAACGCGCCAATATGGTCGAAGTGAAAGTGCTATGTGAAGCCACCAATTACATCGAACGAGAAATTCAGCTCGACCCCGGAGCGTTCAGTCCGGACCAAGCGGTAGGACAAGATATTGCTCTTTATCCGGAAGCTTTCATTACGATCAATATAAGCCGGCCGGTATTCGGCAGTGCAACTGATCAGTTTGATTTTCGCTTTGACAATGCCGATTTTGACTGCCTTTGTTGCAATAATAATTGGAAATCAATCGAAGGTGCGGATGCCGATACCACTTTTACATGCAGACTTTATGGAGATACTTGGTTGCGTTTCAAAAAACAAATAATCACCGCCGATTTGGATACGCTCATTACAGACAGCATTTATTGTCCTAGACTGCTCACCACCACGGTGAATATTGAATGGTAATCTCCGCTTAATACTGCACCGGTTTTTTTTGTTAAATTAGCCTCAATAATGAAAACCGGCATGAGAAAAACCTTACTCGCTTTAGCATTCACGGCTTGTATATACAGCGCCTCCTCCCAAGGAAACTTACCGATTGGCTTTACCCCGCAGGAAAAAGAAGCCATAGAACATGGAGATTTCATGATTTCTTCATCTCGCGGTATCACCACTCCTCCTGAAGGTTCACACCTGAGAGCGGCCGCTGAATGGGAAGAAATACAGGCCTTGACCATTGCCTGGACCAGCTATCCTGGCATTCTCAAACAAATTGTTGCTGCAGCACGTCTTGAAACACAAGTAATTATTTTAACCCAAGATCCGGCTGCAACAGAAAGTTATTTAATGAGCAGCAATATTGGTGGTGCGGCATTTACCAATATGGATAATATCACTTTAGTGGAAGGAGATTTTGACAGCATTTGGATACGTGACTATGGCGCCAATCCAGTGTATACCGAGGAGGTTGATGGATTAGTCTTGGTGGATTGGATTTATAATCGTCCAACCCGACCAAATGATGATGCTTCGCCCGAATTGATCGGCGCGGAATTAGGACTAGATGTATATACCATCAATGA
Source organism: Flavobacteriales bacterium (assembly GCA_049318685.1). Lineage (GTDB taxonomy): Bacteria > Bacteroidota > Bacteroidia > Flavobacteriales_D > Sanyastnellaceae > JAIXWP01. The sequence goes on along the minus strand of JBMOFW010000048.1, from coordinate 4,989 downwards.
AGCCCCTACCGATTTGGTAAATACCGGTGGCAATTGGATGTCTGACGGATTCGGGACGGCCTTTGCTTCCAATCTAATTTTGGACGAAAACGAAGCAGGAAATCCCTACGGAGTAACCACCAAAACTGAAGAAGACATCGACAATATTGCCAATGACTTTTTGGGAATAGATCGTTACATCAAAATGGAAACGCTTCCTTATGATGGGATTCACCACATCGATATGCACATGAAACTACTCGATGAAGAAACACTATTGGTTGGTGAATATCCGGATGGTGTGGCAGATGGACCGCAAATCAATGCGAACATTGAATACGTTCTTTCAAATTATGAATCGAAATTCGGCACTCCATACAAAGTAATTCGCATTCCCATGCCGGATAGCCAATCCGGACTATGGCCTAGCAGTCAACCTACAGCAGGCTATTACAGAACATATAGCAATGCTGTTTTTGTAAACAAAACCATTATTTTCCCTACGTATCGCGAACAATACGACACCACCGCGTTTCGAATTTGGGGTGAAGCCATGCCCGGTTATACACTCGTTGGTATCGACAGTGATAATCAAGAGGAGCCAATCATTGCCGCTAGTGGTGCCATTCACTGTATCACGCACAGCGTTAGTGTAGAAGATCCTTTGCTTATTTCACATCAACCATTGGCCGATACCGATAATTCCACCACTCCTTACGAAGTGGTTGCCTATGTGCGTCATCGCAGTGGAATTTCGAATGCAACATTGTATTGGAAAACCTCTTTGGGCGGCACTTATACAGCAGTCGACATGACCAATATTGGAAGTGACAATTGGCAAGGTTTTATTCCCGCTCAGCCCGAAGGAACAATTATATATTATTATATCCAAGGTGAATCTGTTTCAGGCAAAGTGCAAGTGCGCCCAATGTCAGCACCCGAGGGGTATTGGAAATTCCGCATCGGCGAGGCAGTGCTCAGTGTTACTCCCGAGCTTGGTTTCGAGTTTTCGAAAGTTTTCCCGAATCCCGCCTCGGCAATCACGTGCATTCCTTTGACATTTGCAAAAGCCACAGAGGGAAAAATTGAATTGGTGAATGCAATGGGTCAGGTTGTCGAAACAATCTTTACCGGGCAATTTCCTCTAGGTGAAAAAAGGTATTTTTTCGATGCTTCTTCGAAAGCTAGTGGAATGTATTCAATTCGTGTAAGCACTGACAAAGCCACATCGGCTTATCCCCTTATGATTCTTTCGAACTAAACAGATCCTCACGTTGAAAAAATTAATTCCGGAAGAAGCTTTAGCAAACGCTACCAAGTTGCCGATAGACAACCCCATCTTGCCGCTTTTGGCCAAGGTGGCGCGCATCGATAAGGTGAACGAGCTTTACGATGACATCTGCAAAGAGGAAGATTTAAAGGCGATTGATAAGATGTTCAAAATTCTGGATGTCGAAATCGAACTCGATCCGAAGCAACTCGAACATATCCCCAAAACGGGACCGTTCATTATTGTTGCGAATCACCCTTTTGGTGCGCTTGATGGGCTCGCCCTCATAAAGGCCATTGCCCAAGTGCGTCCCGATTTCAAAGTGATGGCCAACTTTCTTTTACAAAATGTCGAACCGATCAAAAATTATTTTTTAGCGGTAAATCCATTTGAAGAAATGAAAGGCGCCTATAATAATATTGCTGGTTTAAAGGCGGCTATGCTGCATGTTGAGGCCGGATTGCCTTTAGGACTCTTTCCTGCTGGCGAAGTGTCCACATTTCAAGGAGATTTAAAAACAATTGCGGATCGCAAATGGCAAAATTCCGCCATTAAAATTGTCAAAAAAGCAAAAGTACCTGTGGTGCCTCTCTATTTTGATGGTGCGAATTCACGCATATTTCACCTCTTGGGATTAATCCATCCGGGACTGCGAACACTCGCATTGCCCTCAGAGTTATTCAAGAAAAAAGGAAAGAGCATCGCTATGCGCATAGGAAAACCTATAGCTGCAAAAGATCTCGAAATGTTTACCAATGCCGACCAGTTGGGACGTTATCTACGTGCTAAAACGTATTCGCTTGGTAGTAGCTTCGAAGTAAAGCGCGATTACTTCCGACTTTTCCGCTTTCCTCAAAAAGAAGATCCGATTATAGAAGCGGTTCCACATGATAAAATCATGATGGAAATCAACGCCATTCAAGCGTACAAAACGCTTACTTACGACAACTTCGATTGCTATGTTGTCGGGAGCGATTCCATCCCTAACATTCTAAGAGAAATTGGCCGTCTGCGTGAAGTCACGTTCCGCAAAGTGGGTGAAGGCACCAACAAGAGTATCGATTTGGATGAATATGATTTGTATTACGATCATCTTATTTTATGGGATCGCGAAGCAGAAAAAATTGCAGGTGCTTATCGTATTGGAAATGGTCCGGAGATCATGTCACGCTATGGCGCCAAAGGTTTTTACATCTCTTCGCTTTTCCGCATGTCAAAAAAGATGAAGCCCATTCTTGGAAAAAGTGTCGAGCTTGGGCGATCTTTCATTGTTACAGAATATCAAAAGCATCGCTTGTCTTTATTCTTACTTTGGAAGGGAATTCTTTTCTATTTGTTTGCCAACCCCAACTTTCGTTATATCATCGGACCAGTGTCCATTTCGAATAGTTACCAAGAAGTCTCCAAAGAATTGATTATTCAGTTCATTACCCGCAATTATTTCGATCATGAGTTGTCGAAATATGTAGAGCCACGCAATGCCTTCCGTCCTAAGTTGTCTGTGATCGATACCGATGCGCTATTAGAAGCTAGTGCTAGTGATATTAAAAAAATGGACAAGATCATTTCCGATATTGAACCAAGCAGTTTTACGATGCCGGTACTGCTGAAAAAATATTTGCAACAAAATGCACAAATTCTAGCTTTCAATGCCGATCCTAAGTTCAATAATGCTTTGGATGGCTTGATGCTTCTCGACTTACATAATTTGCCTGCGGATACCGTTGAAACGCTCAAACGCGAGATGGTAGAAAGCAATTAACGCCCTTCTATGACCGATCGTCGCCAATTTTTAACTAAAGCCGGACTCACTTCATTTGCGCTGGGCCTAGGTTTGTTTTCTCGAGCAGAAGAAAACCGAATGAATATTCGGTCTCAAAAAAAAATATTGAGTTCATTTAAAGGAGGTATGGTCGCATCCACTTGGAATGCGGGCATTCAAGCCAACGAAGCAGCTTGGAAAGCCATGGAAGAAGGGGGCAATGCTGTTGACATGGCCGAGCAAGGCGTCAAAGTGATTGAAGCAGATTTCAGCAACCTTTCTGTAGGCCTTGGCGGGCTTCCCGATCGCGATGGTCACACTACCTTAGACGCGTGCATTATGGACAGTCAAGGCCGCGCAGGTTCGGTTTGTTTTCTTGAAAAAATTAAGCATCCTGTGACTGTTGCGCGCATGGTGATGGAAAAAACTCCTCACGTGATGATGGTCGGCGAAGGAGCTCAACAATTTGCTGTTTCGCAAGGTATGAAGCTCGATGATTATCAAAGTCCTGAGGCTGTGAAAGCGTACAAAGAGTGGTTGGTAAAAAGCGAATACAAACCCATTATCAATATTGAAAATCATGACACCATTGGTATGGTAACCATGGACCGCAATGGGGATCTGGGTGGAGCGTGCACCACCAGTGGTTTAGCCTACAAAATGCGCGGACGTGTGGGCGACAGTCCTATTATAGGATCCGGCCTCTATCTAGACAACGCTATAGGTGCAGCCACCGGCACAGGCTTGGGCGAAACCGTGTTGCGCTCATGCTCTACATTCTTGATTGTTGAGTTGATGCGCCAAGGTGCACATCCACAAGAAGCATGCGAAGAAGCCATTCATCGTTTAATGAAAATCAATTCATTCATGACCGATGATTTTCAAGTGGGATTCGTTGCTATCAATAAAAAAGGTGAATACGGCGCCTTTGGCATTCACCCAGGATTCAATTATGCTTTGGCGATAGGGAATATTAAAACGCAGCGCCTGATTGATGCAGGGCATGTGAAATAATTATTTCAAAGCGACTTCTACTTCGCTGAGGATGGTAGCCGGACCACCAAAATGATCCACCAACTTCACGTGCGTTTTTTCTGTATCAATGATAGCTTTGATCGCGATGCGGTCGTGCGGATCAATACCTCCGCCGATAAATACGGCATCCACGGAGTTATTTTTCAAATATTCAATCGCTTCCGCCACAACAATAAATCCAGCCGTCGAATACCCACCTTTATTTAAAAGATTTTGGGCATTTTCAACGATGTAGTCGTGTTTGCCAAAAACAAGGATGTTTTTGGGAGTGATACCATCGGTTTGAACAGCAGGTTGATCTTGAATAGGTTCTTCCATAATAATAATCCAACTACGGGAGGGCAAATTTAATCTACCTTGCCTCATATTTGCACGTAAAGATTTCAACCATCATCCTTTGGCACTTTTAATCAACATAATACGCATGAGTCGCCCAATCAATCTACTGATTGTGGCCGTGACCATGTATGTGCTGAGATATCTGATTCTCAGCCCAATTGCGCTTGGAACGCCTAGCGCTGAAGGGCTGGAACTCAATCATTTCGAGTTCTTCTTGCATACACTTGTAGTTGTATTATTAACCGCCAGTGGAAATATTATCAACGACTATTTTGATATCAAAGTTGACAAGATCAACAAACCAGAAAAAGTGGTGGTAGGCGTTACGGTAAAACGCCGTGTAGCCATGGTACTCAATCATGGATTAAATGCCACTGCAGTGCTATTTTCGGCCTACCTTTCTTGGAAACATGGTCAAATATGGGGATTGATTATTCCAGTGCTCATTGCTACCTTACTCTGGTTCTACTCACCAATTTTTAAAAAGCAAGTATTGGTTGGCAATGTGATTGTGGCCTTTTGTGTAGCCATCATCCCATTTTGGACCAGCATTTATGATTTGCACGTGATGCAAGGCACCGTGCTTCAAGAAGTCTTATTGTGG
>JBMOFW010000047.1:0-16008 GCA_049318685.1 Flavobacteriales bacterium | reverse complement strand
CAACCATTGTCATCCGTAGCCACGAGATTGTAAATTCCGCATGATAAATCAAGAAGTTGATCACCACAAGAATAAGCACCGCTATTATTAGAAGTGATCGAAACAGGAGCTGTACCACCACTGCAATCCAAGGCTATTTGTCCGTTTAACTCACCAAAACACAATACCTCTTGCAACAATTCAGGTTGAAAAACCAATTCTTCAGGTTCAATAATGGTAAACACCGCAGTTGTGTCGAGGCATCCCACACTATCCACCATCGTAAAATAATACGAGCCAGGATCCAAGGTGTTGATGCTATATCCATTGCCTTGATCAGCAGTCGTATTAATCTGAGTACCAGAACCGATTGTGCTTCCGCTCCATAGCGTATAGTCTACACTTCCATAACCGCCATCCGCCAAAACCACTACAGCATCATCTCCAAAACATGCTGGTTGAGTTACGGAAGCTTCTGTATCCATTGGAAAATCGTTACAGGGATGTGGAACCTCAAGACATATATCGTAGACAACTGTGGCTTGACCAGTACCAATTTGGCTTGGATCTTTGTAGGTGATATTAAAACAACCGTTCCAACCACCACAAGAGGTAAACTGAGCAATTTTCACGCGTTGGTCTGGTCCTGCGTAGGAAACGGAATTTACGCCGGCATATCCCGGAGCAACAGATACTGCCCAACCATCCCAAAAGAAACTTCCACCATCAAACATATTGCTATTTGCAGGGCCTTCGAAATTTGCAATCCATTCCGGACAAAAGCCGGTATTTACTGGGGTATCAGCCCCTACATCAGCAGAACATTCATGTCCTAAAGTCACATAAGAATCAAACTCAGCTGCGGCAAATTGAGGAATTCCAAAACTCCATAAGCAACTGTTCTGATTACCATAGGGAAATTCGCCGTCAAACTGAAAAAGACCACAAGGAAAATTGAAGAAAACTTCGCTCACTGGATCAAAAACACAGTCTGTCGAGGGATCCTCGTTGGCAAAAACAGACAACAAATAATTATCCTGTGCGCCAAATTGAACATACACCTCATAGGTCACATATCCGGAAAGATCTACACCACCCACCACGCCATTGTGTACTGTCATGTCCACAGAATAAGGTGTAGCCGCCAATTGAGCCGTGCCGTTAAGAACGGACAGCACAAAAAGAAACCCAAGAAATACTTTAGGATAGATTGTCTTCATAATTTGATATATCTCTAAATACAAGTCGAGAAATAGCTCCCAAACGTTGCAACTCCTAGGCGGAGCGCTGCGAATTTAATAATAATACGTCCGAAAAAAAAGCCTGAAGCCGTTCTCGAAACAAAGGATAGGTATTCAAATTACTGTGCTTACCGCCAACCAATGTCGTCAAATGCACATTTTTAACATCTCTAATTTAGCTAAACAACTCAAATGCAGAGGAGTACCGCACAATACTATCTTTTGTCCCATGAAAAATATGAATTGGACAATCGACACGCTGAATAAAAATATCTGACCGCATTTTATAGCGCAACAGCATATCTACCGGCAAAATAGGCGCGTAAGACTTTGCTACATCCACGAGATTCAAAAAAGGCGTTTCCAACACCAAACCATCCGAATGTCGGCGGGAGGCCAAGCGCGTGGCAAAACCAGACCCTAGAGAGCGACCGTATATTATTCTCGGTTTTTGAGTGTACTTCTCAGCAATCCAATCATAACAAAATTCTACATCTCTGTGCATTCGGGCCTCAGATCGAATTCCTTGACTCTTTCCATACCCTCGATAGTCCATGACAAAAACGTCAAAACCATACCCAGCTATCTCTTCTGCCATAAACTGCCACCGTTTGAGCGAACCTGTATTGCCATGAAGATAAAAAACCAACCCTTTGGTATTTTCAGCCTTGACCAACAAACAGTGAATGCTCCCATTGTGGGGAGCTTTCAATTGAAACTCTTCCGTATGAAGTGCAAGCTTAATTTCGAAAGGTTCGCCCGGAAGCGTCGGTACGAAAATGAATTTTTCTTGAAACAAGAAATACACCACGCATATTCCGGTATATACCAGAAGAATCATAAGTACTATGCGCAATGCAATTTCCATGCTTTAGTAGCGCATAATCCTCGAAATTGTTTCGTTCAGACGATTATTGGCCAAGAAATTCTTTTCCAATGTGGCATTGAATGGAACAGGAGTATCCAAACTGGCCACGCGCATTACAGGAGCGTCCAAATGAGCAAAACACTCTTCTGTAATCCTCGCAGAAATCTCCCCTCCAATTCCACCTGTCAGGCAATCCTCGTGAAGAACAATCACTCGTCCGGTCTTTTTTACCGAATTAAAAATTGTTTGCATGTCCAATGGAGCTAGTGTCCGTAAATCAATTACCTCGATGCCTTGTCCTGGGTTTTCTTCTACATATTTCAATGCCCAATGTACGCCCATTCCATAGGAAACTATAGTGAGTTTATCACCTGAAACTAAGGTATTGGCCACGCCAAAAGGAATAGAATAATATCCATCCGGCACTTCAGATTCTACGCTGCGATACAATGCCTTGTGTTCAAAAAACAACACTGGATTCGGGTCTTCAAATGCTCGGCACAGCAGTCCTTTTGCGTCATGCGGAAAAGCCGGATAAGCGATTTTCAAACCTGGTGTATGGAAAAACCAAGCTTCGTTGCTTTGACTATGAAAAGGCCCCGCTGCTACTCCTGCGCCAGTTGGCATGCGTACTACCACATCTGCCTTTTCTTCCCAACGATAGTGAAGTTTAGCCAAATTATTGACGATTTGATTGAATCCGCACGTCACAAAATCAGCGAATTGCATCTCGACCATGGCCTTGTATCCTTTCATGCTCAATCCCAAACCCGCCCCAATAATGGCCGATTCACAAAGAGGAGTATTGCGCACTCTGTCTTTGCCAAATTCTTGAACGAACCCTTCCGTTACTTTAAATACGCCACCGTACTCTGCAATATCTTGTCCCATCAAGACCAAATTCTCATGCTTGCGCATGCTTTCCTTCAACCCATCACTTACCGCATCAATTAAACGCTTGACAGATTTACCTCCGGTTGGTTGTATGCCGGGAGCATGAAAAGGAGCGAACAAATCTTCTATTTCCTTTTCCGTGTTGGGTACAATGTCTGGTTCGGCATATGCTACTTTCAACGCATCATTGATTTCTTGCTTAATCTCTTCGCGTACCTTCAAAACGAAATCTTGTGAAATCACCCCTTGATCAATCAACCACGCTTCATAATTATCCACGGGATCTTTGCTTTCCCATGATTCAATCAAGCCTTCGGGATAATATTTTGTACCACTTGCCTCTTCGTGACCCCGCATGCGGAAAGTCATAAATTCTAATAGAATAGGGCGTGGATTTTTGCGAATGCTTTCAGCCAAACGCTTGACTGTGGTATAGACTTCCAAAATATTATTTCCATCTATTTGAACCGCATCTTCCGCCGGCATGCCATAACCAATGGCTTTATCAATAAATTGTTTGCAACGAAATTGCTCACGACTCGGGGTAGATAATCCCCATGAATTGTTTTCAATACCAATAATTACTGGTAAATCCCAAACAGTAGCCACATTGAGGGCTTCATGAAAATCTCCTTCGCTTGCTCCTCCATCGCCAGAAAAAACTATGGTAGCCTTTTGTTCTTTGCCTAATTTATTGGCGAGGGCAATACCATCTGCGATGCCCAACTGAGGGCCCAAATGCGATATCATGCCCACGACGTGATGCTTCATTGTACCAAAGTGAAACGATCGATCACGTCCTTTGGTAAATCCGTTTTCCTTTCCTTGAAATTGTAAAAACAATTGTTCTAAAGGCAAATCTCGACCTGTGAAAATCCCCAGGTTGCGGTGCATTGGAAGAATAAATTCATCCTTATTCATACCCAAAGCAACACCTACTGAAATCGCTTCTTGACCGAAACTACTAAACCATTTGCTGATTTTTCCCAATCGCAATTGACTGAGCATTTTCTCTTCAATCAAGCGTGGTTTAAGGATCGCTTTATATAGGGTTGTCAACTCCTCATTGGTCAAACCTGAACGTTTGAATTTAATTTGAGGTTTACTCACAGATGCCATCTTATAGTCGAATTTGAACGCGAAAGTAGCCCCGTTTACGGATTCATTACTAAAATCAAATTACATTTGTGGAATAATTTTAATACTGTACACATGGCATCAAAAATTCTTGGGGATCTCAAAAGAGAGATCAGTCGCCTTGAATCTGAGCTAAAAACACTTGTGCACGCTGCCAATCTCATTGCAGAAGCATCAAGCGGTAGAGGCCGAAAAGCAAAGATCACTTCCAATGTTGATTCAATCATCAAAACATTGGGCAAGGGTAGTAAAGCTAGTAAACCTGCCGCAGGCAAGAGAGGTAGACCGAAAGGCAGTAAAAACAAACCCGGCGCTAAAAAAACAGGGCCAAAAGCAGCGAAACCGGTGGAAGTTAAAACTTCCAAAACACCCGGAAAACGCGGAAGAAAGCCGAAAAGCGCTCCTTCAACGAATTCTTAAAAACGAAAAGGGCTGATCGATTGATCAGCCCTCTTTATTTTATCGAACATCAATGCGCAATCCGGATTGGAATAAAAATCCTGAATTCCAAAAACCGCCCAAATCTCGCAAATACGAATAACCAAGTGCCGGGGCAAACTCCAAATTATAATGAAGCCTTTTCCAAAATTCTCTTTTGTTGCCTAGTCTCAACGTGAATCCTATCGGAGAATACAAACTCGTCCCCACTCCTCCCCCATTGCTCTCTGAAAAAGAAAAATGCACATTTTCGTTCAAGTTTTCCTCGTTATACTCTGACAGAAATTCACCACTTCTGTTTTCAAAATAACTATACTCGGTATAGTCATAGTCGGTCTTCATATTAGTAATGGCGTGCACGCCCAAGCCTAAACCTACATACAACTGGAATGCCCTTTGAGTCTTGATTTTAGCAATTAACTCGCCTTTAAGCCCGAGATATCGAAAATTTGTTTGAACGTTCCACGAACGCGAAAAAACTGAATCCACTTTAATCTGAAAATCGGTATTCGATGAAACCAATGTATCGTAAGCAAACTTGTCTTCATTGAAATAATTCAGTTGGAGAAGTTGGCCTTGACCTCCATAAAATCCGTAACGCCAATTCAATTCTAAATCACTACTGACATTCATTGAAGAATACTGAGAAAGCAACACTTGCAAGCCCGCACCTCCTCCAAAAGATGTGGAATTCGTCCCGAAAACGTCATCACTTCTATAGCCGGGCATCGAATTCAAATCAATCAGTTTGTTGACAGTTTGGAAGTCACTTACATATCGTTCCAAAGTATTCATTCCGGAAGTGATATATAATCCATTGGGTACCCAAGAAGGTTTTACCTCGGAAATGTAGTCTTCAGACTGAGCAGAAGTATCGGCTGAAAGTATCAGCATTAAAACAAAAGTCAACCATTTCATGGCTGCCAAAGCATTTGATTTCATTTTCATATAATTTCTATGAGCAAGATACACGTCAATGGAATATATAACCGAATATTGCATAATTAATTTTTTGGTTGAATAGACCAACAGCATATGTCACAAATTTACTCCATCGTTGTACTTCCTGAACAACAAGAAAATCATCAGGCCATCATATCGATTATCCAAAAGGAACACCCTGATGTCTCTTCAGATGTACAAATTAAAATTTTGCGCAAATCCATTGATGCGCGTCAACGTCAAGTAAAAATCAATTTGCGTGTTGAAGTATTTGAGAAAAATGAAGTGATTCCCGTTTCCATTCCACCGTTAATTTACCCTGATGTTTCCAATGCCCCACAAGTGATTGTGGTAGGCGCGGGCCCCGCAGGCCTTTTCGCCGCATTAAAACTCATCCTCGAGGGAATAAAACCCATTGTCGTTGAACGCGGAAAAGATGTGCGTGCTCGTCGCCGTGACCTCGCTGCAATCAATAAAGAACACATCGTTAATCCCGAATCCAACTATTGTTTTGGAGAAGGTGGTGCAGGTACGTATTCCGATGGAAAATTATACACCCGCAGCACCAAACGCGGCGATGTGACTTCCATTCTCGAAACCTTGGTTCGCTTTGGCGCACAAGAAAACATTCTCACAGAAGCTCATCCGCATATTGGCACCAACAAACTGCCCGGCATAATTGCCGCTATGCGCGACCAGATCATCGCTTCAGGAGGGGAAGTCTTTTTCGAACACCGTGTTGATGATTTCATTATCAACGCTAAAAACCAATGCACCGGAATCGTTTGCCACAATGGAAAATCGATATCCGGTCAAGCAGTCATACTTGCTACTGGACACAGTGCTCGTGATATATTCTATCTGTTGAATAAGAAAAAAATCGAGGTTGAATTCAAACCATTCGCTCTCGGCGTGCGTGCAGAGCATCCCCAACACATCATTGATCAAATACAATATCATTGCGAATTGCGAGGTGATCATTTGCCTCCTGCCTCTTACAGTTTGGTAGAGCAAGTGGATGGTAAAGGCGTCTATTCATTCTGCATGTGTCCGGGAGGAATTATTGCGCCTTGCGCCACGACACCCGGTGAAGTAGTCACCAACGGATGGTCACCGAGCAAACGAAATAATCCTTGGGCCAATTCTGGCATTGTGGTGAGTGTAGAATGGAAAGACATTCCCGGTTTTCATATTCATGGCCCCCTTGCTGGACTAGAATTTCAAAAATCCATCGAACAAAAATGTTGGGAGGTCGCCGGAAAAACACAAGCCGCTCCTGCGCAACGGATCGTTGATTTTATTTCAGGAAAATTATCCAAGGACTTGCCCGAGTGTTCTTATCAGCCAGGTATTGTCTCTGTCAATTTGCATGAAATTTTTCCCGAATTCATCGCTCAGCCTTTGAAGAAAGGGTTCAAAGCTTTTGGTAAAAAAATGTTAGGATACTTGCACCCGGATGGGGTGATTGTCGCTACCGAATCGCGCACATCATCGCCTGTGCGCATTCCACGGGATAAAGAATCGCTGCAGCACACTCAAGTCAAAGGCTTGTACCCTTGTGGCGAAGGAGCCGGATATGCCGGAGGAATTGTCAGCGCTGCTATTGATGGAGAAAAAGTGGCCGTAGCCATTAAAAGCGAGTTACTTCGACGCATTGGCCAATAAAGCCAATTCCTTTCCCACGAGCGAACCTATAGCTACGCCCATTCCCCCCATACGCACACCCACAAAAAGATGATCGGTCATTTTTTTGACAATCGTAGACTTATCCGGTCCGAGTCCCATGATTCCTGACCAGCGATAATCGAATGTGTAAGTGCCGGATGGTGTAATATATTGATTGATAAACGCACTAATTTCCCGTTGTATCGTTTCCGTTAAACCAAATTCAGCGGTTGATTCACCGGCCAGATCGGTATCCCGAAATCCGCCGATGAGCACTCGATTACCAATTGGTCGAAAATAAATGTACCCTTTGTTGACGTGATAGGTACCATCGGGAATCGGCGCAGGCAGCGGAGAAGTGACCACAACCTGATTTCGCGTCGGTCGCACATCCAAATCCGGAAGCAATTGCGACGCAAAACCATTGGTGCAAACAAATACGCGGTCAAAATGAAAGTCCTCCCCTTCAATCACTACACGACAAGCGTTGGATGCTGATTCCACGCTGTTCACACAAAGTCCATGAATGAATCGAACGCCTTCTGAAACGGCTAAATCGCGAAGGCCTTGGATGAGTTTTCCGGTGTGAATGCGTCCTTCATGGCTGTTTTCAATCGCTCCAATGAACTTCGTTTGTCCATTGAAACGTGGAATTTGCTGCATTCTCTGGTATGGTCGAAATCCCAAATGCTGCTCGAAATGATCATTTAAGAAGTCAAGGCGTTCCAAGCACCTGTTCATTTCTTGGGCATCATTTTCTCGAAACAGTTCTATGCCACCACACAATTCAAACTCCATATCTACTTTGCCCAAGAGCGCTTGAAGATTTTGCAATCCGCGATAGCGGCGTTCCACGAGGTTGAACACTTCGTCTAGGGGCATTTTTTCCAAATCATCGAGCAATTCGCCCGAACTCCCAAAACAAGCAAAACCGGCATTTTTGGTACTGGCGCCGGCCGAAAACGCATCTCTTTCAATCACGACCACTTCGCGATTGGGAGTTGAACGTTTGAGCTCAATGGCTGTAGTTAAACCCACAATTCCCCCTCCAATGACTAAATCTTGGATATTTTGAAAAAACACCGCGTGCTCCCAATAACTAAACCTCATGTTTTCAACAATTTACCTATCAAACAAAAAAGATTAAACTAATTTCACAATTTTACGTTAACCCTAGGATAATGCGACGAAAATCTCATTATATTTGAAATTGCAAGGAAATCCCATCGAAAAGCATGAAGCTTCTTCAACACATAACCATTTTATTGATCGCTTTTGCGCTCTCTACTTCTGTTTTCGGACAAGAGGTTGTGATTAAAGGGGCTCTCAAAGACTTTACTACGCTAAAAAAGTTGGAAACATGTCAAGTGATTGTTTTCCGAAATGGACAACAATATGACGTCTTTGACGCAGGAGCGAGCGGAAAATATGAACTTCGATTAGAATTAGGGTATAACTATGATCTCAAGTTTACCAAAGATGGCTATGTGGCCAAATCAGTTCGAGTAGATACCCGCAATATTCCCGAAGAAGACAAGGCCGGGGGCTTTCAAATGGATCTGCCAGGTATGCTTTTCGCCATGGTTGAAGGGTTCAACACGGATATATTAAAGGAACCTGTTGCCAAAGCGCAATTTAATCCTGAAACGAATTCAATCGAATTTGATGCGGAATATACCGAACGCATGAAGGAAAAAATCGAGGCTGAATTTAAGCGTTTGGAAAAACTCAAAGACGGTCAAGATAAAATGAAGGCCGACTATGATAAATTCATGCGAGAAGGTGAGCAAAAGATGATTGAGAAAAAATATAAAGATGCCATGGATAAATTTTCCGAGGCGCTTAAACTCTTTCCTCAAGATGCACCCGCCAAACAAAAATATGATGCAGCAAAAGCCGCTTACGACGCCGAGCTAGCAGCAGCGGCTGACAATGCAAAATATCAAAAATTACTCGATGAGGGTCAAGCAGCTATTAGTGGACGCAAATGGGACGAAGCCAAGAAAAAATACAACGAAGCCAAAGCCCTGAAACCGGCGGAAAAACTTCCTAAAGAAAAACTCTACGAAATTGACCAATTGATGGCCAATGCAGAGAAACAAGGTGAATATGATAAGTTAATGGCGGATGGAAATAGTCTTTTCTCAAATAAAGACTATGCACTTAGCATTGAAAAGTACAAAGCGGCCTCCGCATTATTCCCCACAATTAGTGAACCGAAAGATCAAATAGCAAAAGCGCAAGCCGCCCTAGATGCAATGCTTGCCGATGAAGCGAAGCGTAAGCAACTCGAGCAACGCTACAATGACCTCATGGCATTGGGAGATAAGAACAAAGGAGAAGACAAATTGGAATCTGCCTTGACCAATTTTAAAGAAGCTTCCAATTTGAAACCGGATGAATCGCTGCCTAAAACGAAAATCAAAGAGATTGAAGATCTCATCGCCCAGCGAGAAAATGACCGTAAGAAAGATGATGCCGATGCCTTGGCCAACAAAGAAAAAGAAGAAATTGAACGACGCTACAACGATTTGATTCAGCAAGCCGATCGATTATACACCGACAAAAAGTGGCTAGATTCAAAAGGCAAATATCAGGAAGCTCTCGCAGTAAAAGAGGCCTCTTATCCCCATGCGCGAATTGCATCCATTGATGAAATCCTTGCCGCGGAGGAAGCGAAAAAGAACAACGATGCGCTAGCTGATAAAGCTGCTAAAGATGCCGAGGCCGCCAGATTGAAAGAAGAAGAGCGACTAGCAGAGCTTGCGCGGAAAGAAAAAGAAGCGGAAGAAGCGCGTTTGAGAAGACAACGCGAAATTGAAGAAGCTGAAGAACGCGCGCGTCAAGCACTTGCAGAGAAGAAGCCAAGCAGTGGTTTCTTGAATGAAGCCGACCGTGCACGTGAAGATGAAGTTGAACGCTACTATCGCCAGTCTCGCGCATGGCAGGATTCTCTCAAATACGCGGATGTACGTAATCAAGCTGAAATCAACCAAAAGCTTCACGAAAATCGAGATTCTCGCACGTCTGATAGAATCAAAGAACAAGAAGTTTTGATCGCAAAGAAAAAAGAAGAAGAACAAAACATGAATAACAAAGGCAAAAGCTTCGCGAACCGCAATGCCTCTGAAAACGAACGTAAAAAAGAACAACAAGAAAGCAATCAAAAAGACTACGCTGATCGTGCTTCTTCGCGCAATGAACAATCGCAAGAGAAAATAGATGAGGTAAAAGAAGCGGACGCGGCATTGGCCGGAAATGACCGCCATCGCGAAAAGCTTATCACTGAAGTCGAACAGAATCAGGAAACGTATAAAGAAAACGAGGAAAGCTATGCTACCCGCAACGGGACGATGCGCACTGATGCTTCAATGAAACTCGACAAACAAAAGAAAGATCAGGTTGAAGCGACATACGAAGGTGAAGCTGTTCGAAAGCAAAACCAAGACGAACTTAACGAAAAGAAAAAAGAATACGAATCGAAAAGCACAGATGCCCAAGGCGCAGCAAAGGTGCGCATAGAAGGCACGGCTACCAACTTGAACGCACGAAAACAAAGCGCCGAGTCGATGTCGAGCGAAGGCAACCGCAACAACACGGCTGAAGAAATGAATGAGATTCAAGAAAAGAAAGCACAAGTAGAGGGATTGGCCATCGACAAAGAAGCAAAAGCTGCTGAAGCCCGCTACCAAACGCGCAAAGAACTCTTTGATGTGAATGCTGGCCAACAACAAACAGACAAAGCCGCACCAGGCACAGAAGATGTACCTGAAGGGGTTTCGGAGACCTCTTATGAAATGAATAATAAAATGATCACTGAACGTACCGTAAAGCGCGGGACTAAAGTGGACAAATACCTCAAATCAGTTTCGAAAACCGGTATCTATTATTTCAAAAACGGTAAGCCGATCACCAAACAAATGTGGATTCAAGAAACGTTGGAAAACGAACAGAACTAATGTCAAAACGTTTCATTATTATCAACGGACCAAATCTCAATTTGCTTGGTAAACGTGAACCGGACGTATATGGAGAAAAAGATTTCGAGTCTTTCTTCAAAGCACTTCGTGATTCTTATCCAGATATAAAAATCGACTATTATCAGAGCAATGTAGAAGGAGAACTCATCAATAAACTTCACGAAACCGGATTTTCATTTGATGGAATTATCATAAACCCAGGAGGGTACTCACATACAAGTGTTGCTTTGCGCGATGCAATCAGTGCTATTAAAAGTCCAGTCATCGAAGTTCATATCTCGAATATTCATGCAAGAGAAGAATTCAGACAAACGTCTCTTACCGCTGCGGCTTGTGTTGGCGTAATTACTGGATTCGGACTCTGGTCCTACGACATGGCTTTGCAATTCTTGTTAGATCACTAGTCTTTTGCAAATTCTCTGAAACTGCTTTCAATGACGCGAACCAATAATTCAGCGTCTTTCATTTCCAATTGCTTTCCAAAACGGTATTTGCTTCCGTTGTAGATGAAGCCTACTCGCTCTCCTCCAATGATCCAAAAACTATCATCGAGAAAAGCCATGAAATTCGCTGGATCTCTTTTGATCACGCCCAGTTTATTCATATTGCGAATAGCAAACTCTTCCGGCTTCGAACGCTTCCAAAAAGCATTGTACAATTCAAACGTTCCTTTGGAAATACGAATAATTTCACGCCCATTTTTTCGCCACAACATGACTTTGGCAATTTTCACAAAAAAATAAGCCCATAGCGCAGTGCAGATAATAAAAAAAATACGATCGCTAAAGACAGTAGTGGTCACCATGTATTTTATAAAAACAACACCACAAAAAGTCCAAGCCAATAGCCAAGTTAGAAGCAAAGCCTCTTGCCAGCGTTGAATTTGCTGCGTAATGGTAATCACGATATCCTCTTTTGAACGCACCACAGCAATGCGTTTTCCTAAAAATTTTGGCGCTGATTGATTCATACCGTAGCCTTCTCGATTACATTGTTGTACATCGCCTCATATTGCGGCAAAATCTTATCTATACTGAATTCAGTTGCTCGTTCTCTCGCCTTTACGCGAAATCGTGTAAGGCGTGCATCGTCACTGAGCAAGTATCGGGCATTCTTAGCCATATCTTCTACATCTCCTACATTACTCATCATTCCCGTTACACCGTGGCGATTCACTTCAGGTAAACCACCGGTATTCGTTGAAATTACCGGAACTCCACAAGCCATGGCTTCTAAAGCAGCCAACCCGAAGCTTTCTGATTCAGATGGCAAAATGAACAAATCAGCGACAGATAAAGCTTCTGCAGGATTCTTGACATTCCCTAAAAATAAAACCTCCTCACACAAGCCTTTTTCTCGACACATTTGCTCAGCGCGCGAACGATCGGGTCCATCACCTACCATGATCAATCGTGAAGGGATATCTGCATGAATTCGTGTAAAGACCTCGATAACGTCCAGCACACGCTTCACGGGTCTGAAATTCGAAATATGCACCAGAATTTTCTCACCATTGGGGGCGTAATCCCGATGCATCTCATCGCGCATGGGGAATTCCATTTTCTCTGTATTGATAAAATTGGGGATCACTTCTATTTCTCTATTGATCCCGAACAATTTGTACGTATCCAATCTTAAACTTTGAGACACCGCGGAGACAGCATCACTTTTATTAATGGCAAACGAAATGACCGGTTCAAACGAGGCGTCTTTCCCCAACAAAGTAATATCCGTTCCGTGTAGTGTCGTGATTACCGGCAAGTATACGCCCTCTTCGGCCAACACTTGTTTGGCAGTGATCGCAGCCGACGCGTGGGGAATCGCATAGTGGACATGCAGTAAATCCAATTTTTCATATTTCACCACATCTACCATTTTACTGGCCAATACCAATTCGTAGGGCGGATATAAAAACAATGGATAGTCACTCACATTGACCTCGTGGTACCTGACATTTTTACGCATGGCACCTAAACGCACAGGCTGGCTGTAAGTAATAAAGTGAACTTCATGGCCCTTTTCCGCAAGTGCCTTACCGAGTTCGGTAGCCACTACCCCACTTCCGCCATAGGTCGGATAACCGACAATACCGATCTTCAATAGTTTTGACATGTTCTTATATTCGACAGCTAAGGTCGGAAGTTCATATCAATGAAAAAAGAAAACAATTTGAAATTAATGGGAAACCTGAGAAATCGATTTGTAAAACTCATGCTGAATCTTGGTTCGGATATCCATGGTTTGGATTAATTTATTCTCGGCATCCGGATTCACACGATTGCTCAAAAAGATGAAAACCATACCGTTGCCAGGATCTGCCCAGCACATCGTTCCTGTGAAGCCAGTATGGCCAAAACTATTATCCGATGCTTCAGCACAAGTCGAACCCGTATTTTTCTTGAAGGCAGGCTTGTCAAACCCCAAACCTCGACGATTTCCTTGAAAATAGCGCGTGTTGAACAAATCAATCGTTTCTTTCGAGATATAACGCTTTCCACCATATACCCCTTGGTTTAGCAACATTTGCATAATTGCCGCTAAATCTTGAGCCGTACTGAAAACTCCGGCATGTCCGGCTACCCCCCCTTGCATCGCTGCGCCTTGATCATGCACATATCCGCGAATATGTTGATCACGAAAAACGTGATCATCTTCTGTTGGGGCGATGCGACTACGATCCATACGCTTCAACGGATTGTACCCTATTGATTGCAAATTCATGGGATCGTAGAAATACGAAGTCACAAATTCATCAAGAGGCTGACCGCTTATCTTCTCGACTAAACGTTGAGTGAAATAAAACGCCAGATCCGAATACTTATACGATTTATCGCTGCTAATAGGCGTTTTCAGGATTTCTTGAAACATGACCTCTTTATATTCATCTTTAATATAAATACCTTCTGCTACCTGGGTGGAATATCCCGACTGCGCTTCAGTTTTGTAAAAGGATGATTTCAACTTTCCGTCATTCATCGTTTTGGTATAAAAAGGAATCCATGCCGTAAAACCTGCACAATGAGACAACATGTCTTTGATAATTACCTTATGGTAGGCGTTGTTTTCCGGAATATCCAAATACGTTCCGAGAGTAGCATTTACGTCCAGTCTACCCATATCTACTAATTTCATGGCAGCTATGGTGCCGCTAGCCACTTTGGTGATCGAAGCCAAATCATAGACAGTATTCAAATCCACAGGCTCTTGCGTTTTATCATCGAGAACGCCAAAAGCTTTATCATACAATACCAAACCATCCTTGGCCATTAATACGCGGCACCCAGGGTAGGCTCCGCGTTGTATACCATCTAAAGCAATGGAATCCACTTTAGCAAACGATTTTGAATCCACTACAAAAGTTTCCTTTTTTTCATCGCTCATCATGTCTTCTTGGTACCCCGGGAGATTAGAATTGATCGGATTTGAAGCGATCATGGTTGTCTTTTGTGCTCCATTCATCGTTGCCCATCGCAAAATCCCCCCGCCATTTACAGAACATCCATCTTGACATATGAATGCAGAATTGGCTGTTACCGGTAACTTGCCTTCAGCGCTCAACGCACCGATCATTAATTCACCACATGCCTTTCTCGTTAATTTATCATCTTGATAGGCGATGATCACACCGGGAATACTCTTTAACTCCTCGATAGAAGTTAGTGAATATGGATTCGCTAGAATAGACAAGACCACCGTGGTCTGTTTTCCCAATTCATTGAGCAAAAGAATTGGTTCGTTACTTACGCCAAAATTTGACGCCGCCTTATTGCTTGTCCCCACAATGGCAGCAATCACTAAGTCGTATTCACTCAATTTATTAATCCATGCATTGCGGCTTACCGCTTCCGGTGTTTTCTCGATGATGAATCGATCCGCTTGCATGTAATGCGTAATTGTTTCGGAGAAAATTCCCGATTCATTTGCACCAATTTCCACTACGGCCACCTTTTGGAAGTGCCGCGTATGCAATGGAATCAAATCATCTTCGTTGCGCACCACGGTGAGGCTTTCCTCAATAAGTCTACGTTGGAGATCTTTGGCTTTTGCGTCATTCAGATCTTCATAGATTCCGTTGATTTCAATTGGGGTAAAATGATTTAGTCCGGCCCATTCTTTTGTCTTGAGGATACGCATCACTTTCGCGTCTATATCCGCGATCGTAATCTTTCCTTCTTCCAAGGCTGCTTTTATTTTTTCCACAGCCAAACCTACGTTGGCCGAAAACAATAGCACATCATTACCTGCAATTAGGGCCTGCACATCCATATCACCGGGTTTCCAAAATTTGGCGACCCCTTGCATGTTCAGTGCGTCTGTAAAAACCAATCCTTCGAATCCCATTTCTTCACGAAGTAATCCATTGACTATTTTTGGTGATAAGGTCGACGGCAAATTCGGCGTAGAATCAAGCGCGGGCACAAATAGATGGGCAATCATCGATCCGCCCAAGCCCTCTTTGAGCAATTCTCTATAAGGATACAATTCGAGGCTATCCAAACGTTGGCGATTAAATGGAATGACGGGCAAATCTTTGTGACTATCGGTATCCGTGTCACCATGGCCGGGAAAGTGCTTAGCCACAGCCAACACATGATTATCCTGCAATCCATGCATATACATAAGACCACGTTGTGTTACGAGAAATCGATCTTCGCCAAAAGCTCTATTCGAAATGACAGGATTGTTCGGATTATTATTGATATCCACTACCGGAGAAAATGAAACATGTACGCCTATACGTTTGCATTGTCGGGCCATTTCCTCTCCAAATTCATAGGTCAATAAATCATTGCATGCGGCACCCAACGTCATTTGACGTGGAAAGGCTATGGTAGAATCCAAACGCATTCCTAAACCCCATTCC
>JBMOFW010000046.1:0-16129 GCA_049318685.1 Flavobacteriales bacterium | reverse complement strand
AGTGAAATAGCTCACTTTCATTTCATCCAATTTCGTGAATGAAGATGGACCGATGAAGAAAATATTTGTGGCGAAAAAAAGCGAAACGATGATCGAAAATCCGGCAAGTCGACGGTTGAACTGTGGTAGGAAAAAGGCGACAATAAAAAATAACAATGCTGCCAAGAAAACAAGTCGAGCGCCTGCCTGAACGAATAGAAAAAGCAAAGCTATGGGCAACACCCATTGCAGTAGGCGTTTAAAAAAGGAGGTGTTTTCACGATTTAGAAGTAGCCAAGGCAAAATCAACAGCAAACTCAATGCAAGGTCATTCGGATTCCAATGGAAACCTGTAGGTGAAGTGAGTAGGTAATCGAGTGCTTGCTGATCGTTGTCGAATCGCTCCATCAAATCGGGATAACCGAGCAATACATTCATAGAAGAAATGCTACTCACCGGCCATCGAAACAGGCCGGTGGTTTCGAGCAAAGCGATGATGATCTCAAATCCCACGGCGTACTGAATGCCTCGGATAACGGGGCTTTTGGCGTCGAGTGTAAACGCGTAAAGGCTAAAATACAACGCCACTGAAGCACCGATACTCAGAATGATGAGGTGACGAAGTGCTTCGGGAAAAAAGGTGACATGCGTGAGATGTAAAGCGAAAATACCAAGAGATAAAGCCCAAAATTGAAGGAGATAATTTTTTGGAGAAAGTGACAGGCGCTCGCGGTTGCATTGCGTAAAAATGGATATCCAAGCAATGGGCAACAGAAGATGCGCGAGATAGACCGAGTGATAACTAATTCCAATTCCAGCCCATAACGCGAAACTAAAGAGCAGCGCAAAAACCGGTTGTATGTCGGCGATTCTTTTGATCATCGGCTGAGTTTGAAATACCACGCAAGGGTGAAGGCCAAGATGATGCTACTCGAAATCGAGAAGAGGATCATGGCCAATTGAATATCTTGATAGATGGAACCGATATAGATCGCAGCAATTTTTCCAATAACATCGATGGATGTAATGATGAATGAAGTGCGTTGTTTTTTCTCAATAATCGCCGTAAACGAAAAAGGGGAAACGGCAAAATTGAGCATAAACCACGGTGCGAGGTATCGGGCCATTTCACCACTAGCGCGCCATTCTTCTCCAAAGAACCACGCAAAGAGAGGTGGTCCGAAGAGGAAGAGGGTGAGGCCCGCGATGGCGCTTAATCCAAAGAGCAACCAGGCTGT
Source organism: Flavobacteriales bacterium (assembly GCA_049318685.1). GTDB lineage: Bacteria > Bacteroidota > Bacteroidia > Flavobacteriales_D > Sanyastnellaceae > JAIXWP01. Next base: position 14,912 of record JBMOFW010000046.1, on the reverse strand, counting down.
GCCTTTGATGAGGGTGAAATAACTTTTGCCTTCAGCGCGCAACGCAGAAGCTTTGTTGTATTGCACCAAAAAGACTGTATTGCTTACCAAGGTGATGGGCGCTTGAATGATGCGCCAGCAGAGGTAATAATATCCTGTATTGCTGTCGCCAAACAAAACATTGAGCAACCAAATAGTGCCGCTCAGTTGCAGTGTTTCAATGATGCCTTGTGGTGTATTGAAAAAAATATAGTTTTTGAAATCACCGAATGAAAGTTCGGTTTTTTGTTCTGGACCAATTTCTTTGAAGAATTCTTCGTCAGCTTTTTTATACGGATATATCCCCAAATAGAGCAGGGCGGAGGCCGCAAATTGCCCAATTAAAAAGCCCAGAACAAGTCCCATCGGTCCGAGCATCATGTAACCCAGAACTATGGACATGCCATTGAGCACGATGTTGTTGGTGAGGCGATATAGGGCATTCAATTTAAAGTACTGGAGTCGTGTAGATAGGAAATTGAAAATTTGGGGTATTGCTACACTCAGCATTCCGAGAGGAATAAGCATATTCGTTGTCGATACCGGAACACCAATGAAATAGAGCAGTGCAATAATTCCCGCGAAGATCAATGAGTTCATGAATGTGGCCCGCAAGGCTACTCGGGCGTGTGCGTAGGCGAAGTAATCCTGTGCAGTATTGGGAATGCTGAATTCGATGCGAAACGTAGCGAGCACCGCGAGCGGTACCACCCAAGCGTAGAACAAAGCAAACTGTGCAAAATCTTCCGATGTGAAAAGACGACTCAGAATAGGCGCTGTAGCGTAGGTGATCATTTGACCCAATGCAGTAGCGGCAGAAAGCTTTACAGCATTGCCAAGATGCAATCGGTTAATGAGGTCTTTTAATCGCACAAGTGGTGGTTTAATGGGTCGGCCAAAGATAACACACCGCACCGGTTAATTAGCGATTCCAAATCTGCCAACTGCGCTCTGCTTGGAGTTGGAGCATCAATTTGCCATTGGCGATTTGTGCGCCTTGATTCTTTCCTTTTTGAAGAAAAAGCGTTTCCGCAGGATTGTACACCAGGTCATATAAAAAATGATTGGAAGTCAGGGCATGATAGGGCAATTCCGGACATTCATCCACATTGGGAAAAGTGCCTACTGGTGTGGTATTCACGATCAAAGGAAACATCACGATATTGTCTTCTGTAATTTCCTTGTAACTGAGATGATATGATTCTACCGGATTGCGTGTAGCGAAGAAAACACGAATGCCCAGTTTTTTCAAGACATAGGCCACCGCTTTTGAAGCACCACCGGTGCCGAGGATCAGTGCGCGTTCGTATTTGTTTTCGAGAAATGGCTTGACGCTATGATAGAACCCGTAGGCATCGGTATTGTAACCGACTTTAGTTCCATCAGGAAGAATGTGCACACAATTCACCGCACCAATGAGCTTGGCCTCGCTGTCGATCTGATCTAGAAAGGGCAATATGGCTTCTTTGTAAGGAATGGTGACATTGAGTCCCTCTAGTTCGGCATGTGCTTCAACTATATCCGAAAACAATTCTATCTGCGGAATATCGAAATTTGTATAGGTACAATCTGCTATGTTAAGCTCCTTGAATTTATCAGTAAAATATCCTTGAGAAAAGGAGTGGTGCAGCGGGTGACCTATCAGTCCGAATAATCTCATGCGCTTTTGGAAGAGAGTTTAGCGCGGAGAAAACCAATAATGATAGGCAATACGCTGATACCGATGATTGATAGAATTACAATCTCAAAATTGTCTTTTACAATCGGTAAATTACCGAAGAGAAATCCGAGTAGCGTGAGACCGGTAACCCACAGCACAGCGCCTAGAATACAAAAGGAAATATAACGGCGATAAGGCATATTGCTCGCTCCAGCGACGAAGGGTGCTATGGTGCGCACGATAGGAACGAAGCGCGCCATGATGACGGTTTTGCCACCATGTTTTGCATAAAATGCTTCGGTATCCTCTATGTATTTTCTTTTGAAAAACAGAATGCGTTCCCTTTTCTTGATTTGTTCACTAAAGAAGCGCCCAATGAAGTAGTTGACGTTGTCGCCAAGCAACGCTGCTGCGATAAGTAAGGGAATAATGACAAAAACACTCAATTGTGAATCGGGCATTGCGGCTAGTGCACCCGCTGCGAAGAGCAATGAATCGCCCGGCAATAGCGGCATTACGATGAGTCCTGTTTCAACAAAAACAATGAGAAACAGTATCGCATAGGTCAGTGTTCCGTATTCAGCGATAAAGAATTGCAACTTCTCGTCGATGTGCAACGTGAAGTCAATGATTGATTGAATGATTTCCATAGTATAGATTATGCCTGTTGCAAAACAGATGGGTCAATTTCAGCGGCGTATGCTTGGAGACCGCCATGGAGGCTGAACACGTTTTGCATGCCGAATTTGGTAGAAAGATGATAAACCACAGCGCTACTGCGTTTACCGCTATTGCAATGGATAATCACGGGCACATCAACACGCAATTCGCTGATTCGGGAGGTGATTTGATCCATTGGAATGGAGTAGCCGCCAATGGTGGCTACCGCGATTTCTTCCGGTTCTCGGATGTCGATCAATTGAAAAGATTTCGATTGATCTTTCCACGATTTCAATTCGGTAACGGTGATTTCGTTCATAATAATTTATTCTTTCATTTTTTCGACGATTTCTGCTGGCAAATGTTGGAAGAACGTATCTCCACGCAAGCCAATGCGCAGACATTCCAACGGAATCACATCGTTTTCGGCAATATTTCCGAGATTGACATTTGGTCCGAGATGCTTGATGAAATACACTTGCTGTGCCTTCTTCGGCGCTTCCCAAAGAATATCTTCTGATTTGACTTTGCTGAGAATTTTGTTGATCAACATCACGTGAGCTTGTCCGTTTGGACGATAGATGCCAACGTTGCCACTTTCACGAGCTTCTGCGATCACTTTCCATGAACCCGCTTGAAGTTCGGTGGTCATCATCTTGATCCACTTTGTAGGTGAAATTAGAATTCCTTCTTCTTTCGAACCTACTTCGGATAAAACACGATAGTTTTTGGCGAATTTGGCAATCACCTCGCATTTTTCATCGTGCGGAATGACCATAGATCCATCAGATACTTCTACAGTGTCAATACCGATTTTGTTGATATAACGTTCATATTCGTCCATTTGGTTGCGCACGTAAAACGCTTCGAAGAGCGTCCCGCCAACGTAAACGCGCATATCATTTTGTTGATAAAGCTTTACTTTTTCAGCCACTTTGGAAGAAAATGCAGAGGTGCCAAAACCGAGTTTCACAATATCTACAAACTCACCAGAACTCTCGATCAAGTCTTCTGCTTGACGCATGGTGAGTGCTTTGTCCATTACCATGGTCAATCCCGATTGGCGTGATTTTTTGGTGCGCTCAGGTAAATGGTTAAGATTAAAATTCATAGGTAGTAAAGTTAAAATGAAGGTGAGAGCGGGGTCAAAGATACAGCGCTACTTCTTTTCCTGACTTCGCAAATCCACATAATGCAGATTGTTGCGAATTTCAGGATAATACTCTTCGAGCTCATCTGCCCCTTCCGGATCATTGAGGTACATGCGGAACAAAAGTTCTTGACCTTCTTCGTTTTTTCCGGAGGCGAATAAATACGCTACTTTCCGATAACCCAAGGCAGTACTTTGGGGGTTCTTTTGCCATCCTTCATTTATGGCATTGAGTGCCGCGGCATAGTCTTTTTTGATATAATACACATCACTATGATCGAGCCATACGTCTTCGTTTTCAGGGAAACGCACAATTAATGACTCGGTAATGGCCTCTGATTCGGCCAAGTGACCTTGTTTTTTGAAAACTTCAACCAAAAACAGATGATAATCAGGGTTTTCGGGTTCGAGTTCTATTGCTCGTTCGATAAACGCAATGGCCTCCGAAGTCTTTTCTTGAAGGTCCATCACTACGCCGATGCCCAAATACGCATCCGCATAGAATTCATCTGTTTGTATTGATTTTCTGTAGTAAAAAAGGGCTTTGTCATATTCCTCCAACTTCTCAAAACACTCGCCAATATGGCAGTAAATGGGCGCTTGAGGAGGTTCATGTGTATAGGTTTCTTCAAAAGTATGAATAGCCTCTACAAAGCGGTCGAGCTTGAACAACGCATGGGCCTTGTTGTAGTAGGCCGGAGCAAAATCGGGCTGCACGGCAATGCAATAGTCGTAAGCCTCGAGAGAATCTTCCAGTTGATCCAATTTTTGAAGGGCATTACCCAAATTGTACCATGCAGGAAAGCTGAAAGGGTGTTTGTCGATAAATGCTCTGTAGTATTCTATACATTCCGCGGTGCGGTCTGCTGTTTCGAAGCAATAGGCGAGTTCGTATAGGAGCGTTTCATTATCGGGTGTTTTGCGCAAAGCTTCTTGAAGAATTTCAATGGCTTTGTCAAATCGGTCCATATTTTCATACTCGAGCGCAATCTCGAGGTAGATTTCTTCTTCGGTTTCTTCTCCTGCCGTTTCGAGAGCACGACGGAAATATTCAATAGCTGTTTTGTGTTCGCGCAATTGGCTATAAATCGACCCCATGGTCAAGAGAATTTCTTGATTGCTCGGTTCGAATTTTTCGAGCACTTTGAGTCGGGCAAGGGCTTTTGTCAAGCGCCCCATACCGGCCAATATTTGGGCCTCACGGAGCATGAGGCTGATATTTTCAGGAAAAAGTGTGTAGGCGTATGAGATCGCCGTCAGCGCATGATTGAATTTGTTGTTATCGCAATAGAAATCGACGATTTCTTCAAATTCTTCAATGTCAAAATAATACGATTCGTTGTTAGCCAGCATGCTTTCATATCTGTTCACCAAATCTTCCGCAGCGTGCTGGTCGCGATCATCTTCGTTCATAGGAGACGTTTGTCTAGGTAGGCCAAAGATACCATTTTTTCTCCCTGTGTTCGAATTGCGCTTTTGAAATATTAACACGAAACGAACCGCCGGGGGAGGGGGCCTTCGGGGTGTAACCCGCTGGTGCGGGTGTGTACCCTGCGGGGCGCTTCGCTTCCCTTCGGGGTGTAACCCGCTGGTGCGGGTGTGTACCCTTCAAGTTCGCTTCGCTCCCTTTCAGGGGTGTAACGCGCTTGGGCGCGTGTGTACCCTTCGGGGTGGAGGTTAGGTTTTGCGGCGTTTGGTAAGTTCTGTTGTTTGGTTTGTTTGGGCGGTGAGGATTATTTTTTTCAATTTTTCATTAAGGAATTTTATAATTTGTTTTGATTCAGCTGTTGGGGTCAGTAGTCCGGATTGAGTTGCTGTGTGAAGCCAGTATTTGGTCTATTCCAATTCTTTTTGTGCAATGCGCATTTTATGAATGAAATCCTTTCTGCTTTCAGGACGTTGAGCCTCACTAATATTCGCCCCCACCGACGTTCCCGACTTTGACAATTGCACAGCGATTTCATGATAACCAATCACCGTCAATTCCTTTCTCCATTTAATAGCCTCAATGTCTAACAATCTACTTAATTCAAGCACTTTTATATTTCGCATAGTTTTCAATTTAGACTTCAAAATTCAAAGGTTTTCATCGCATAAAAAAGGCATAAATTATAAAAACGTATGCGAGCGCATCGAGCGCATCGAGCTCATCGAGCGAAGCGAGATACCTTATCCACACCCGCGCGAGCGGGTTACACCCCGAAGGGAAGCGAAGCGCCCCGCAGGGTACACCCGCGCTCGAGCGCGTTACACCCCTGTAAGGGAGCGAAGCGACCTTGCAGGGCACACTCGCCGGCAGCTCACTCCTGAGGCGAGGCACAATCACTCCCCCGGCGTATATTCGCACTATGATCCCACTCAAAATCGGTGGAGTGCCGGAACACTTCAATCTGCCCTGGCAAATGGCCCTCGAAAAAGGACTGTTTGACCGCGCAGAAATTTATCTGGAATGGACATTCTACGCCGGTGGAACGGGGGCTATGACTTCTGCTCTCAAGCGCGGTGACCTTGATATGGCCATTCTCCTCACCGAAGGTTTTGTGTCGGCCATTGACAACGGACTCGAGGCAGCTATTGTCAAAACCTATATCGAATCGCCCCTCGTTTGGGGAGTCTACACGGGTATGGATAATCCATTGCAGGAGTTGAAGAAACAACACGATCTCCGATATGCTGTATCCCGCTTCGGGAGCGGATCTCACCTCATGGCCATGATCCACGCTGATCAACGCGGGATTCAAATTCCCGAAGATCAATTTGATATTGTCAACAGTATTCACGGTGGTGTGGAAGCGTTGGAAGCCATACAAAGCGATGTGTTTTATTGGGAAAAATTCATGACGCGACCTTTTGTCAAATCCGGACAGTTGCGCAAAATCGGGCAGTTTCATGCTCCTTGGTCGGGTTTCCTGATTGTGGCCTCGGGACAAGCTCTTGAGGAAAAGGGGGAATTGATCAAAGCGACACTGGACTTGATGATGCCCGAATGCATGGAATTCAAACAGAATCGTAAAAGCGCAAGAACGCTTTCGAAACGTTTTGAAATGACGGAAGATGAAGCGCAACGCTGGTTGGATGATACCATTTGGAATGATTCCTACGATGTTGAATGGCGCAGTTTGGAAAATGCGCGGAATGCGCTTGCTGAAATTGGTTTTTGTAAAAAAGATATCGACCTGCACGCTTATTTGGCGCCGTGGGTAAATGCAATGTAACATGAAAAAAATCTGGGAAAAAAAATGGGTTCGTCGAATCACCTACTGCATGATTCCACTCATCATTTTGTTTTTATTTCGAAATCCAATCCTGCGCGGAATGGGCAATTGGCTTGTGGCCGATGATCCGATGGAACAAACCGAATGTGCATTCGTTCTGGGAGGAAATAGCTTCGAACGTGGATTAGCTGCGGTGGAAATTGCTAAGATCTACCCAACACAACGCTTTGTGACTTCCGGTGGCAATGTACCGATGCAAATTTCAGCGCTGGATACAACAATGTATGAAGCCCAATTGACGCGTCATTTCATGATGAAAAAAGGGGTGCCTGATAGTCAAATTACGATCATGTCTAAAGGTACCAGTACGTTTGAAGAGGCGGAAGCTATTCTCGAGTATTGCAAGCAAAACGGACTCAAAAAAATCAGCATAATCTCGAGCAATTATCACCTTCGTCGTGTGCGTTGGGTATTCGAAGATAAGTTCAAGGAAAACGGCATCACCGTGCTTTTTCACGGCGCTCCTTCTGCTGAATTCTTACCAAACGAATGGTGGAAACACGAAGAGGGTCTCATCACCACCAACAATGAGTACATTAAATTGATGTACTATTTCATCAAGCATTAGGCTTCAGGCTGCAGCCTATAGCCCGTAGCCTGCAGCTTGCAGTTGGGTAAAGTTCGCATTTTGTGAGTTTTGTTATGAATTTACGTAAAGTATTTTTGTCATCACTAAACCATTAGAAATGCGAAAATTAACTACCTACGGCTGTTCTACTTTTTTGATCTTATTTTTTTGGGCTTATCGCTCTTTCTAGAAATGCTCAAGTTCCCTCTTATGTCCCAATTGATGGTCTAGTTGGTTATTGGCCTTTCCATGGCAATGCCAATGATGAGAGTGGGAACGGGTTGAATGCAATAGGTGTGGGAAACACGATTATTGCAAAAATAACGAAACCAAACAGCAATGTCAAGTGGCGACGTTATTTTTATCAGGAATTTTCGGAATTAACAGAAAAGAATTCGAAGAATTAAAGAAGAGGAAAGTATTTGGGCGTTTGTAGAAGTTGTTGACATGGTGAATACTTTATTTCGAAAACCCATGAGGTTCAATATTAGAGTCTTATGTCTTTTTTTTAGGGGTATGAGATAAGTATCAACTATGTTTTTTTCATGCTAATTTTTGCGCATGGAAAAACTCGTACTCTCTCTTATCGCACTGTGCTGTTTCGTTGAATTCAAAGCACAATCTTGGGTTGAACTAGATACTCCTTCTGGTGTATACCCTCTTGCACTTGACTTCATAAATCCAAACGAAGGATGGGTGATTGACAACTATTCATTAATTCATACAGTCGATGGCGGATTAACATGGGATCTGCAAGAGGTTCCTACAGACAATATGATGAATAGTATTTGTTTCATTTCTGAAACGCATGGGTGGATTGCTGCTGATTATGGTACTGTTTATCACACTACAGACGGTGGTGTTTCATGGGTGGCACAGGAAACAGGAGAGCTCTATTCATTGAGAAAAATTCTTTTTATTGATGAATTGCATGGATGGACAATTGGATTTGGTTCTGGAGTAGTTGGAACATTTTATTATACGATCGATGGGGGGCAAAATTGGTTGCCAACAGAATGCCCTTGCTTGTTTAATGATATAGATTTTTACAGCCAAACACAAGGATGGATGGTTTGTGATAATGGTCATACTTACTCCACATACGATGGAGGCGTAACTATCGAGGCCCTGAATTTAAATAATGACATTACTTTGAAAAATGTCGATTTCATTAATGATGGTATTGGCTGGCGCGTGGGAGAAAGCAGTCTATTTCAACAATCGCTCAACGGAGGTCTGAATTGGTTTGATGAAGTTTCACCACTAGACGTTTTTTTAATAGACGGATTGTCATTCGCAAGTACATCGGTCGGTGCAATATCAGGCAGTAGTTCTGTGGCTGTTACACTGGATGGCGGTGACACATGGAGCGTCACGCAGATTCCAAACGCATACATTCGTGATGTGGAGATGATAAATGAATTCTCTGGTTTTGCGACAACTGTCAATGGAGTAATTAAATATTGCGGATTAAATATATTGACCCAACCGGAAAGCATTGTTACCTCGCAAGGTAGTCCCGCGCAGTTGTATGCGCAGGCTTCCATTTTTGGAGCTTCCTATCAATGGCAAGCTTTTATTTTAGGTGAATGGGTGAATCTACAAGACAACGGTGAGTATACTGGGACGACGAATAATGTTTTTAATATCGCCGCTGCATATGGCACTATGACTTTTAGATGTGTTATTTCTTTTGAAGGGTGCTCTATTACTACAAATGAAGTAACTGTGCAGGGTACAGTGGGTATTGAAGAAGCGAATTCTAAGAGAATAGGTCTGTATCCAAATCCAGTGCAGGATTTCATCACATTACAAAATATGGCAGGTTCGAGTGTTCTTGCAGTTCAGATATTTGATAACTCTGGTCGATTGCTCTTAGACGTGAGTAATTTATCTGGAAATCAAATTTTAGTTGATACGCTAGAGAGTGGTCGATATATCCTATCTATTACCACGCAAGATTCACAATTACGAATTCCATTTATTAAGATCTAGGCACAGAGTACTGATAAGTAAGAGTTTTTTTGCATTATGATCATGAAAAAATCTTGCTCGAGTAGTCAAATTATAGCTATGAATAATAGTAATCTAAATGTCATTAATTTTATGAGAGACTTTTTCAAGTTAGTTATATTAATTGTTGTTCTTCTAATGGTCTCAAAGATTAGGGCCTTCGCTTCTAATGATTTGTCCTCTGATCCTATCGGTTATGAAGAACCTCATTTTGTGTCGGCTGGAGAGCAGATTGAATACTCAGTAAGTTTTCAAAACACAGGAATCACTCCTGCACAGAATTTGATTTTAGAGGGATTAGTCGATACTTCAATCTACAACTTAAGTAGCTTTCAGGTATTGGACGCATCACATTTGTATTCATTGGAGATTCAGGCGAATGGGTACTTCAATATTAGGTTTGATGATATATTATTGCCAGACGCAATAAGTGATGAGCCCAACTCGCAAGGTTTTGCATTTTATACAGTAGCGTTAAAAAGTGGTTTAGATCATGGAACAGTGGCGATTCAATCAATTGCTATTTTGTTTGATGATAATGAGCCTATCCTGACCAACGAAGTATTCCATACTGTTTTTGATTGTGCACACCTAGAAGATCCGATTGTCATAGAACCACTTTGCGAATGGGGAGGAATGCTTAGTGCCGATCAACAATATGTTGAGTCATATAGTTGGACGCTTGAAGGGGAGGAGATTGGCACAAGTGCTGAAGTAGCGTTGTGGTTGCCAGCAGGAGACTACACTTTACATCTCGAAATGACCAATCCTGTCTGCACCAGATCTATTGATTATCCGCTCTCTATTCAGTCGTACCCAACTATTTTAGGAGTTGGTGATACTACGATTTGTGATGGGAGCATTTATATTGCTAACGCATACTGTGTTGATTGTGATATTTCTTGGTCGAATGGCATCGTAAATGGCGAGCAGATTAATTTAATCACAGGTTTTCCTGGAAATTTTTTTACTGTTATTGCCGTGAATGGTGCAGGTTGTGAATCGGCTATAGAATTCTATGTAAATGTCAATTATTTGCCAAACCCATGGATAATTCCTTTTCCAAATCCAAACAATGGAATAGGCCTCCAGTTTGAAACTTTAGATCCTGAAGACTATACCTATCAATGGTTTAATAATGGAGAACCCGTTTTGGGTGAGACTAGTCATATCATTGTGCTAACATCGTTCCAGTCTGGAGAATATACTCTTCTAGTGACAGATCAGTATGGTTGCAGCGGAATGAGTCCACCTTTAGGTTGGGTAAATGTGGAAGAGCCGAGCGGTCAATTAAAGATTGAAGCTTTTCCCAATCCCGCATCTGAATATCTGACCATTAAAATTCCGAGCACATTAATCGGAGCTGAAGGGGTAATTTATGATATCGCAGGAAGAGAAGTTTATAGGAGTAAATTCATGTCCATTTCCACTATTGTTGACATGTCTTCATTCAGCGGCGGCAGTTATCTTTTGCGCGTTGGAGATTTGAATGTGAAAGTGGTGAAGTAAAACGGATGATATACAAACGGCGAGAATAAGTGTTTCAATTAAGCTATTCTTATCCCACCTCCTCATAATCGAGCTCTTTTCCGAAGGTTTCTTCGGCGTGGAATAATCCAATGTAGGCGAGCAACAAACAAACCATTCCTATGAGCAATGCGCTGTATATCGAACCAATATAGTTTTCAATGTGCTTGTACGACAAAGTGACTGGTATGATTAATCCACGCACCAAACTCGGCACCGAGGTGGCAACGGTGGCGCGCACATTGGTGCCAAATTGCTCTGCGGATAAACTCACAAAAAGAACCCAATACCCTGTCGTAATCCCTAACAGAAAACTCAACGTATAGAATTGTGAAATGCTAATGCCATTTCCAAAGAGATACACCAACATGAATAGGGCGGTAAAGTTGAAATACCAAAATATAATTTGCTTCCTGGTCTTGAAATATTGACTTAACCAACCACTCAATAAATCACCAACGGCAAGTCCAATGAATGAATACATGATGCTAGAGGCAACGCTTACTTCTCCTCCAGATATATGATTGAGTTTACCGAAGGTTTCAGAGAATTTTGTCAATACACCTAAACAAAACCAATTGGGTAATCCTATGAGCACGCAACTAATATAGAGCTTCAATCTTTTTTTGTTATTCAATAATAGCATGAGACTTCCTTTTTTCGAAGAGCTGTCTTTTATGGATTCAAACATCTTGCTCTCCAGGGATACCACGCGGAATAGTAAAAGAAAGAGACCTAAAACTCCGCCGAGGATATACATCGATTGCCAATTCGAAAAGTGAAATAGTGTGAAGTGGGTTCTACTTATTAAAGCTGCCGCTACGGCGCCAAGCGCTCCCATTGTGACAATAATCATTGAGCCATATCCGCGCTTGTGACGATCCATTATTTCGCTTGTCAATGTAATGGCTCCCCCTAATTCTCCAGCCAGTCCAAAACCCGCTATAAATCGGATAATAATGTATTGCGGAATGGAGGTAACAAATGCATTCGCAATATTGGCAATGGAGTACACTAATATGGATCCGAAGAGTATTTGTTTTCTTCCAATTTTATCTCCCAAAATACCCCACGAAAATCCACCTGCAAGCAGACCAAAAAGTTGCCATAGCAGCAATTGATAATCATACGTAGCTATGAGTCGTGGATCAGTAATTCCAATGGCTGAAATACTCTGCTTTGAAATAACATTGAATACATTCAAATCGAAAACATCAACGAAATAACCCAACGAAGCACCTGCAATAGAGAGATAAATGGTTTTTTTCTGGAAGTACATAAGGAGTGTTTTTTTACTTCACACATCACACTTCAGCCTTCAAACTTTAGTACGTTCCCGCGCGCTTTCTGAGAAGCCACTCGAGAGAGAGTAAGAAGAGAATGATAGCGAGGATCCAACGGAAATTAATTAGATCATCCAACTGTTTGTTTTCGTAAGAAACGGAAACGATGTCTTTGCGGCTTTTGATCATCTCCACAAGTTTTTGAATCTCGTTGGGATAAACCATTTCACCATTGTTTTCCTTGGCCAATTGACTCATCAAACGATGATCGGCAATGGTATTGGTCAATTCAAGCTGGAGCGCGCTCACACTAAATTCACCGGTCTCGGTAAGTGTTTGACCTTCGTTCAAAACGCTGGCTTTGTAACTGTAATTTCCTACAGGCAAGCTTCCCGCATTGAGTTTGTAACGTCCTTGTCCGGGTGAAAAATTATAACTGTATTCCTGTCCTTCTTCGTTGCGAATCACCATGGATATGTCTTTATCGGTGATGGCTTCATACGAGGCGTTGTACAACTCCGCATCAAACACAATGGCTGTATTCTCAGCAAAGTCCTTCGCACCATTCACACGGAAGAGTGACTTATCTTCTTTGGCGGCAAGAAACTGCACCATCTTCGTGGTGATTTCATTAAAATAATCATGGGTCTCGAATTGACGAAACCCTGTAATACGCCAACGCCAAATACCTTCTCCGGTAATCAATCCTGTCTTGACATCATTGACTGTATTGAACGCGATTAATGGCTTTTGCGAAGCAATTTGACCTATTTGCTGACGCACAAGGGTGTTGATGCCCGGACTCGTTGCTAAATCGCCGAAGGGTACGCTCAATGGCGGCGCATTTCGAACCAACTCTGCAGCTTGGGGTTGCAATTGGAAGGATGAAAAACCTTCCATCAAAGCACCATTGATTTCTGTATTGGCGTTGCGATAATCATTGAGCGCAAAGCCCAATTTCAATTCATTAAATGCCCTGAAATCGGTATTCGCACCCCAAACAAAAAGTGTTGGGATTTTTGATTCTAAAATATTGCGCACTTGCGAAAGCCCTTGTCCTCCAACCGAAGGCAATTGATGAAGAATAATTAAATTGTATTCGGAATAACTTCCATTAAAATCATTGATCAGTTTCGATTCGACAGAATAGCCTTCATTTTCACTAATTGAAGTTGCCAAAGCATTGATATCTGGATGCGGTGCAGAAGCCAAAATCAGCACACGCTGACGGCTGTCTAAGACATCAATAAATACATCACGACTGTTATTTGAATAGGTGATTTCATTTCCTACACGACTCACTGAAATTGTGTATTTCTGTAAACCAACGGCTTTGGCTTCTTGAGTAATTTCAAATGTTTTAAAAGAACGTGCGCCGGTGAAAGTCACGTTTTCGCTGTGCACTACATTGCCTTTGTGCGTTACGGTCACCTGCACGGTTTCTCCAGCCGCTTTGCGCCCTTCAACGGTAATGCTGATTGGAAAACGATTGTTCAAGTATGCCAAACGATTGGCAGCCACTTCGGCGATCAATACATCACGATGCACGGTGGTATCACCGAGTGCAATGGTATATACTGGCGCTTTCAGCTTTTCGTAAGCGTACACGGGATTGCTGCCTTTGTTGTACAATCCATCGGATCCAATGACAATGGCGCCGAGATTGCGACCGCTATAGCGCGTATTCAATTCTTCGAGAAGGCCACTGAAGTCGGTTTGTTTTTCATTAAATGAAATGCTGTCCAATCCTTCTTTAACAGCACTACCAAATTGGTATCCGCGAACGTCATAATCTTCACCCAAAGCAGATTGCAATTGACGAAGCTGATTGAGATATTCGCCTTTGTAAAAAGCAGAATCTTTGTTGATCTTGAGTGATTCACTATTGTCTTGTGCAATAACGATCACTGGTTTTTCAACATCATGACTGATTGTTTTGATCAGCGGCTTTAAAACAAATATGGATAGAAAAAACACCGCAATAAATCGCAGAACACCCAATACGGACGCCAATTTGGTGCCGTACGTTCGATTGAATTTATCCCGAAAATACAGCGCACCAGAATAAGCTGCGGCTGCAACGACGCAAATGAGGATAAACCAAGAAGGGTATTCTGTAAGTATCGTCATGGATTACATCAACATTCCACCACACACATGAATCGTTTGCCCCGTCACATAGGCGCTCATATCAGAGGCCAAAAACAATGTCGTGTTCGCTACATCTTCTGCTGTACCACCACGCTTGAGTGGAATAGCATCTCTCCATTGTTGAACTACTTTTTCATCCAATGCACCGGTCATTTCTGTTTCGATAAATCCGGGTGCTATGCTATTGCAACGAATATTGCGTGAACCCAATTCAGCAGCTACACTTTTGGTGAAACCAATGATACCTGCTTTAGAAGCCGCATAGTTGGCCTGACCGGCATTGCCTTTCACGCCTACTACAGAGGACATGTTGATGATCGAACCTTTCTTGGCTTTCAACATCGGGCGAATTACCGCTTTAGTCAAATTGAAAACGGATTTCAAATTCACGTGCATGATTTCATCCCATTGTTCTTCGCTCATACGCATGAGCAAATTGTCGCGAGTGATACCGGCGTTGTTGACCAAAATATCGACAGTGCCAAATTCTTTCACCACTTCGTCAATCAAGGCGTTGGCTGCGTTGAAGTCGGCGGCATCGCTTTTATATCCTTTGGCTATTCCACCTTTTGCAGTGAGTTCAGCTTCGAGTGCACGGGCTTTCTCT
>JBMOFW010000045.1:0-16096 GCA_049318685.1 Flavobacteriales bacterium | reverse complement strand
TACCCGCATACACTCCGAGTACTTTTGCCAGTTGCTTCGGATTGTTCACCGCCCAATTCTTTTGTGGCTCCAACTGGATACGCGCACCATTTGCCCCACCACGAAAATCTGTTCCGCGGAAAGTCGATGCAGACGCCCACGCTGTTCCTACCAATTCACTAATGGTCAATCCAGATGCAGCGATCTGCACTTTCAATGCATCAATATCTTTTTGATCCACTACCTTGTGATTCAACGCTGGAATCGGATCTTGCCAAATGAATTCCTCTTTCGGAACTTCCGGTCCGAGATGCAATGCGCGTGGTCCCATATCACGATGTGTCAATTTGAACCAAGCACGCGCAAACGCCGCTTCAAACTCTTTCGGGTTTTCATAAAAACGACGAGATATTTTCTCATATACGGGATCAAAACGCAACGACAAGTCTGTAGTCAGCATGGTTGGCTTTTGGCTCTTTTTTGGATCAAAAGCATCAGGCACCATCACTTTCGGATTTTTCGCCACCCACTGATGCGCTCCCGCAGGACTCTTGGTCAATTCCCATTCGTTTTCAAATAAACTCTTGAAGAAAAAATGACTCCACTCTGCCGGTGTGGCCGTCCACGTCACTTCCAATCCAGATGTAATCGCGTCCTTACCAACACCCGACTTGTAAGTGCTCGTCCAACCCATGCCTTGCTCTTCAATAGGTGCAGCTTCGGGCTCTGGACCAACATTCGTTGCTGGACCCGCACCGTGAGTCTTTCCGAAAGTGTGACCGCCCGCAATCAATGCCACAGTCTCTTCATCGTTCATCCCCATCCGACCGAATGTTTCGCGGATGTCTTTCGCCGCCAACACCGGATCAGGATTGCCATTTGGTCCTTCAGGATTAACATAAATTAATCCCATCTGAACAGCAGCCAATGGATTTTCCAATTTGCGACCATCGCTGTAGCGCTTGTCTTCGAGCCATTTTGATTCGGAACCCCAATACACATTGCTTTCCGGTTCCCACACATCCTCGCGACCACCACTGAAACCAATCGTTTGAAAGCCCATTTGTTCGAGTGCCACATTGCCAGCCAGTACCATCAAGTCTGCCCACGAAATACTCGCTCCATATTTTTGTTTTACCGGCCACAACAAGCGGCGCGCTTTATCGAGATTCGCATTGTCTGGCCAACTGTTGAGTGGAGCAAAACGCTGCTGTCCTTCACGTGAACCACCACGTCCATCGCCTGTGCGGTACGTTCCGGCGCTATGCCAGGCCATGCGGATAAAAAGCGGACCATAATTTCCGAAATCAGCAGGCCACCAATCTTGAGAGGTCATCATCACTTGAGCAATGTCTTTTTTCACTGCTGCCATATCCAATTTAGCGAATGATATCGCATAATTGAACTCGCCACCCATTGGGTCTGATAAACTTGAATTCTGACGAAGCACAGAGAGATCCAATTGATTGGGCCACCAATCGCGATTGGTTGTTCCAGACTTCATTTCTTCCTTCGGAGCTGGCACTTCCACTGAAGCGCTGCTCTTGCCTCCAGCATGAAACGGACAGCCTCCGCTTTTTGCTTCAGTTGAAGGCTGGGCTATCAACATTCCAGAAAGCCCGGCAAATGCGAGAGTAAGCAATTTTTTCATAAAAAATAATTTTGGTTTGTCTTGATATGGATACCAAAGCTATTTCTTTGTATTGTTCGATAAAAACTATATTTTAGATCTCAATATTGATAAAATAGATGAATATACACCAGTTTCAATATATACTCGCCTTAGCGGAGCATCGTCATTTCGAAACCGCCGCAGAGAAATGTTTTATATCTCAATCTACTTTGAGTACCATGATCTCGAAGTTCGAAGAGGAGATAGGCATCCTTGTTTTTGATAGAAAACGAAAACCCGTGGAGGTCACTACTGAAGGGCAATTCGTTGTCGAACAATTGAAGAAAATCAACAAAGAAATACAGAGCTTAAATGAGGTGGCCAATGAACTCAAAGGCGAAGTGAAAGGACAACTCACCATGGCTGTGATACCCACCATTGCACCTTATGTACTGCCCTTATTTCTTCATCACTTCGCTGCTCGGTTTCCCGACTTACACATAGAAGTGCGAGAACTCACTACGAGTGAAATCATGCGTCAAATCAAATCGCGTGATCTCGACATTGGCATTGTATCGATACCCGTTTCTGATCCCGAAATTATCGAATATCATTTGTACGACGAGCCATTTGTGTTCTATGACGCAGGCGTGCGCAATAAAAAAGAAGTCAAAATAAAGCAGCTCGACTTAAGCAATTTGTGCTTATTGGAAGAAGGACATTGCATGCGCAATCAAGTGTTGGAGTTGTGCGATTTTCAAAACAAAGACCTCAACAACAAACTCAACTTTCGATACAAAGCCGGATCGATTGATAGCTTGCTGCGCTTTGTTAGAAGCAATGAAGCCTCAACTCTACTGCCATTTCTAGCGGCGACAGAATTGCCTAAAGAAGAAAAACGTCGAGTGAGTCGCTTTACTGATCCTGTGCCGTTTCGCAGTATTGGTTTGGTGGTGCATCATCATTTCGTAAAACACAAAGTGCGCGAATTGTTAGAAGATGAACTTATCCGCAGCATCAAACCTATTCTACCTAAAACGACCATCAAGGGTCAACAGCTGCTCCCGTTCTAACAGGAATGAGGAGTGAGGAGTTCGAGCTTACAGCTTGCAGCTTACAGCCTACAGCTCACCGCCACGAGCTCAGAATGAGAAACGGAAACAGAATGAAAATGAATAGAGTCAACTCCGAACACCGAACCCTGAACGCTGAACTCTGAACAAAAATCCCCCCTTGAGACCAAGGAGGGATTTCGTTTATTTAGAAAAGTAAATCAAATCAACCGCTACACATTTCGCATCCATCAGGGTTGTCGAGTGAGCATGAAATCGCGGCTTGTTGTTGCGCAATTTCTTCTGCCGTCATACCCGCACGTGCCGACAATTCAGCCGGTACTTGGAGTTCAAATTGAGGTGTAGCTACTGCTTCGGCTTCTGCGGTGGCTGCTGCGCCGGCTGCTTCTTCTTGGTACTTCTTGTCTACAGTAAACTTGATCGCATCTGTAGCCGCTTTCGTACGCAAATAATACATACCGGTTTTCAATCCACGCTCCCATGCATAGAAGTGCATCGAAGTGAGTTTTCCGAAGTTCGGATTTTCCATAAACACATTGAGCGATTGACTCTGACAGATATACGCTCCACGATCGGCCGCCATTTCGATGATGGCCTTCAGTGAAAGTTCCCAAGCTGTCTTATACAATGCTTTCAGGTTGTCCGGAATCTCAACAATGTTCTGTACAGAACCATTGGCTGCAATAAGCTTATTCTTCAATTCTTCATTCCAAAGACCAAGGCTTACCAAGTCTTTGAGCAAATGCTTGTTGACGATGATGTACTCACCCGCCAGTACACGTCTTGTGTAGATGTTACTGGTATAGGGTTCAAAACACTCGTTGTTGCCCAGGATTTGTGCGGTAGATGCTGTTGGCATAGGTGCCAAGAGCAATGAGTTGCGCATTCCATGAACTTTAATTTCTTCTTTCAATACGTCCCATTCCCAACGTGAAGTAGGTGTTACATCCCACATATCAAATTGGAGAATTCCGTTTGATGCAGGTGAACCCACAAACGTTTCATAAGGACCATCTTTGATAGCCAAGTCTTTTGATGCAGTTGCTGCAGCGTAGTAAATGGTTTCAAATACTTCGCGGTTCAACGCACGTGCCTCATCGCTATCAAATGGGAAACGCATCATGATAAACGCGTCAGCCAAACCTTGCACGCCAATACCGATCGGGCGGTGACGCATGTTTGACTTGCGTGTCTCAGGAACGGGATAATAATTGTTGTCAATGATCACATTCAAATTGATGGTGAGCTGATAAGCTACTTCAAACAATTTGTTGTGATCAAATTGACCGTCTTTTACAAACTTAGGAAGAGCAATCGATCCCAGGTTACATACCGCGATTTCATCCGGAGCGGTGTACTCCATAATCTCTGTACAGAGATTTGAACTCTTGATTGTACCGAGGTTCTTTTGGTTGCTCTTTTTGTTGGCCGCATCCTTATAGAGCATATAAGGTGTGCCGGTTTCGATTTGTGATTCGAGAATCTTGAACCACACGTCTTGTGCTTTCACGGTATGACGACCGCGACCTTCTTGCTCATACTTGGTGTAGAGTGCCTCGAACTCTTCGCCATAGGTATCAGCCAAGCCAGGACATTCGTTAGGACACATTAATGTCCAATTGCCATCGTCTTTTACGCGTTGCATGAAAAGATCCGGAATCCAGAGTGCATAGAACAAATCACGCGCACGTGCTTCTTCTTTACCGTGGTTCTTTTTCAAATCAAGAAAATCATATACATCGGCGTGCCATGGCTCAAGATAAATCGCAAAAGATCCTTTGCGCTTTCCTCCGCCTTGATCAACGTAACGCGCTGTATCATTGAATACTTTCAACATCGGCACAATACCATTGCTGGTGCCGTTGGTTCCTTTGATGTACGAACCTTTCGCACGCACATTGTGAATGCTCAAACCGATACCACCGGCGCTCTGAGAAATCAAAGCTGTTTGCTTCAATGTATTGTAAATACCATCGATGCTGTCTGATTGCATTTGAATCAAAAAGCATGAACTCATCTGAGGCTTTGGCGTACCTGCATTGAACAAAGTTGGTGTAGCATGTGTAAACCAACCTTCGCTCATCAAGTTGTATGTCTTGATGGCTTCTTCCAAATTCTCCTTGTGAATACCCACTGCTACACGCATGAAGAGGTGCTGAGGACGCTCAGCGACTTTTCCAAGCAAGCGAAGCAAATAAGAACGCTCAAGTGTTTTGAATCCGAAATAGTCAAAATTAAAATCGCGGTCATAGATGATCGTACTATCAAGCAATGGAGCATTGTCTTGAATTACTTGATAAACATCATCGGCAATCAACCCCGCACCCTGACCGGTCTTTGGATCGATGTAGGTGTAAAGATCATGAATGGTTTGACTGAACGATTTCTTGGTATTCTTGTGCAGGTTGCTCACAGCAATACGCGATGCAAGCAACGCATAGTCGGGGTGAGTTGTGGCGTTGGTAGCAGCAATCTCAGCAGCGAGATTATCCAATTCGCTCGTGGTCACTCCATCATATACCCCTTCGATCACCTTCATGGCAATCTTCACCGGATCTACAATTGGATTGAGCCCGTAGCACAACTTGGTAACACGTGCTGTGATTTTGTCAAACTTGACACTCTCTCTGTGTCCGTCGCGTTTGATAACGTACATAAACCTGGTCCTCCGTTGGTTTTTTTTCTGTTTGGGGAAAAAGTTTCCCTCATTACCCTATTCCCTGTTTCGGATAATGCGTTTTGGTCTAATAAAATTGTTTAGGTGCCGATTTCGGTAAGGTTATCAAAACGAAATCGTACAGTATAGTAGTCTCTCTTAGAAGTCTTCGTCTAGAGAGAATGTTTGCTTGTCTTTGTCCGCCATCACACCCGCTTTTTGGTAGTCGCCCACTCTCTTTTCAAAGAAGTTGGTTTTACCTTGTAGCGAAATCATTTCCATAAAATCAAATGGATTGGATTTGTTGAACACCTTGTCGTTGCCCAACTCTACCAACAAACGGTCAGCCACATACTCAATGTATTGTGACATCATGTCTGAATTCATACCAATCAACTTCACAGGAAGTGCATCAATGATAAATTCTTTTTCAATCTCCACTGCATTCACAATAATCTCGCGAATACGCTCCTTCGGAAGCTTGTTGATAATGTGATTATTGTACAACAAGCAAGCAAAATCGCAGTGCAATCCTTCGTCGCGACTGATCAACTCATTGCTGAAGCTCAGTCCGGGCATCAAGCCGCGCTTCTTCAACCAGAAAATACTGCAGAAACTTCCGCTAAAGAAAATTCCTTCTACAGCTGCAAATGCCACGAGACGCTCCGCGAATGAACCATTCTTGATCCAACGCAAAGCCCACTCCGCTTTCTTGGTCACACAATCCAAGGTCTCAATGGCTTTGAACAAATAATTCTTGTCCGCCGTATCCTTGATGTAAGTATCAATCAACAACGAATAGGTCTCGCTGTGGATGTTTTCCATCATGACTTGGAAACCATAGAAAAACTTAGCTTCGGTGTATTGAACCTCACGAATAAAATTCTCCGCAAGGTTTTCATTCACGATTCCGTCACTGGCCGCAAAAAAGGCCAATACGTGCTTAATAAAATGACGCTCGTCGTCATTCAACTTGGTATTCCAATCTACGAGGTCAGCCTCGAGGTCAATTTCTTCTGCTGTCCAAAAGTTCGCTTCCGACTTTTTATAGAATTGCCAGATATCGTGGTGAGCGATCGGAAATAATACAAATCGATCCGGATTCTCTTTCAAGATCGGTTCGTTAACATCACCAACAGTATTTCGTTGTAATACGGATGAGTCAGAAGTTGAAAATAAATTGTCCATTTGCTTGTGTCATTTCGGGTACGCGACCCTTTTTCGCTATCCTCGTTCGTCGTAAATGAAAAATTGCATTTTGCTTTTTCAAAAACCTAGAAAAATCACGGGTTTTGGAATTTTGCATTCACGACTTCAAATGTTTGCATTTTTCCCTTTTCAGTCAATTCAAAACGATTAACAAGACCCCCTAGTTTTTAACATGACAGACCACCTGACACCCACATCCCGCACACAGCGCGGGATTGCCATTTTCGCCTACCTCAAACGTGGTATCACACTCGCCAATTTGACCGAAATTATTGGCACACTTATTATAGCACCAAACACTCAACATCAATATGTTAATTCCCCCATCGCCCACTTTCTCTATTTTGTAGAAAAAATGTGCAAAACCATCTGGTTTTATCCTTGCAAACTTCCCCGCTGACAATTACGCGTGCGCGTTCCTTATTTATAGCCATTCTGTCACATTTCGCGACATGGCATCATTTTCTCTTAGGGCGGCCGCCCCGCATAAACTACATTTGCGCTTTATTATTCTTACGAAGTTTTTACCGCTATGATCGGAACCATTAATAAGATTCTTAAACGTTTTCTCGGAGATAAAAGAGAAACTGACATCAAAGAAGTTCAACCACTCGTTGCTTCTATCAACCAAATTGGTCAAACCCTTCTCAACGTATCGACAGACGAGCTCCGCGAGCGCTCTCACAATCTGCGTTTGTCTATCCAACAAGCCATCGCTCCACTCGAAAATCAAGTGAGTGAACTCAAGGCCCAAGCCGAAAATCTCTCCAGCACCGAACTTGATCAAAAAGAAGCCATCTACGCTGAAGTGGATGCGCTCATCAAACAAATTGACGAGGAAATCGAACGCGTTCTCGAACAAATCCTTCCAGAAGCTTTTGCCATCCTCAAAGAAACAGCGCGTCGACTCAAAGACAATCCTGAAATCACCCTCAAAGCCAACGACAACGACCGTCGTCTCGCCGCTATGGGCCGCGACTACGTTTCGGTCAATGGCGACACCACCGTTTGGAAAAACAACTGGATGGCTGCAGGCAACCGAGTGACCTGGGATATGGTACACTATGACGTTCAGCTCATCGGTGGTATCGCTTTGCACCGCGGTAAAGTATCGGAGATGGCTACTGGCGAAGGTAAAACCCTCGTGGCGACCTTGCCTGTATTCCTCAATGCCCTCGCCGGAAAAGGTGTACACGTGGTGACTGTAAACGACTACCTCGCCAAACGTGACTCGGAATGGATGGGACCGCTCTATGAATTCCATGGCCTCGTTGTGGATTGCATCGATCGCCATCAACCCAATTCTCCGCAGCGAAAAGCAGCCTATATGGCCGACATTACGTTCGGAACCAACAATGAGTTCGGCTTCGACTATTTGCGCGATAATATGGCTTCTGATGCAGCCATGCTCGTACAGCGCAAACATCACTTCGCTATCGTCGATGAGGTTGACTCTGTATTAATCGACGAAGCCCGTACTCCATTGATCATCTCTGGTCCAACACCAAAAGGGGATCAACAAGAATTTGATGCACTCAAACCAAAAGTGCAATTGTTGGTGAATGCACAGCGTCAAGTAGTCAACGACTTCATCACGCTCGCTAAAAAGAAATTGGCTCCAGAATCAGGCAACGTAAGCAAAGAAGACCTTACCGAAGGTGGTCTCGCGCTCTTCCGCGCCTATCGCGGTTTGCCCAAAAACAAAGCGCTTATTAAATTCTTGAGCGAAGAAGGAATCAAAGCCATCTTGCTCAAAACCGAAGCCTCATATCTTCAGGACAATCAGCGCGACATGCCCAAAGCAGACGCTGAACTGTTTTTCGTGATTGATGAAAAACACAATCAAGTAGAACTTACCGAAAAGGGGATTGCGCTGATCTCCGGCAACATGGAAGACGACAAATTCTTCGTAATGCCCGATATCGGCCATGAGATTGCTGAGATTGAATCAAAAGCCCAATCCACTGAAGAAAAAGCCGAACTTCTTGAAGCACTTCAACGTGATTATAGCATCAAGAGCGAACGTATCCACACCATCAACCAATTGCTCAAAGCCTATGCGGTATTTGAGAAAGATGTAGAATATGTGGTAATCGACAATAAAGTAAAAATTGTTGACGAACAAACCGGCCGTATCATGGAAGGCCGCCGTTTCTCTGACGGTTTGCACCAAGCTATTGAAGCGAAAGAAAATGTAAAAGTGGAAGCAGCAACACAAACGTATGCTACCATCACTTTGCAAAATTTCTTCCGCATGTATCACAAGCTCGCCGGTATGACCGGTACCGCCGAAACAGAAGCGGGTGAATTGTGGGACATCTACAAATTGGATGTAACAGTGATCCCGACCAACCGTCCGATTCAGCGTAAAGACCAAGACGATAAGGTGTATAAAACCAAACGTGAAAAATACAACGCCGTGATTGAAGAAATCGCTGCGCTGCGCGAAGCCGGTCGCCCGGTTCTCGTTGGTACTACCACCGTCGAGGTATCCGAACTCTTGAGTAAAATGTTGCGTTTGCGCAATATTGATCACCAAGTGCTCAACGCAAAATTGCACCAAAAAGAAGCCGACATTGTCGCCTTTGCTGGTCGCGCGGGTACGGTAACCATCGCCACCAACATGGCCGGTCGTGGTACCGACATCAAGCTGGGCGAAGGAGTAAAAGATGCTGGCGGTTTGGCCATCATCGGTACAGAACGCCACGATTCTCGCCGTGTCGACAGACAGTTGCGCGGTCGTGCTGGTCGTCAAGGTGACCCCGGATCATCTCAATTCTATGTGTCGCTCGAAGATGATTTGATGCGCCTTTTCGGAAGTGATCGTATTGCCAAAATGATGGACCGTCTCGGCATCAAAGAAGGCGAAGTGATTCAGGCTGGAATGATCACCAGTTCCATTGAGCGTGCACAGAAAAAAGTAGAAGAAAACAACTTCGGTATCCGTAAGCGTTTGTTGGAGTATGATGACGTGATGAACGCACAACGCGAAGTGATATACAAGCGTCGTCGTCACGCCTTGTTTGGTGAGCGTTTGAAATTGGATATCGACAATATGTTTTTCGATATGTCGGCAACCATTGTGGCCAATCACCATTCAGCAAAAGACTTCCCTTCATTCAACTTAGATCTTGTGCGTTATTTCGGTATCGAATCGCCGGTGAGCGCAGACGATTTTGTGAAAATGAAAGAAGACGATGTGATTCAACGTGTGTACTCCGAAGTAGACAAACAATACACGCATCGTGTTGAATCTCTTGCCCAAGAAGCGTTTCCAGTGATCAAGAATGTTTATGAAAACAATCAAGGGTACACCAATATAGCAGTGCCATTTAGTGATGGTCGCAAGGGGATTCAAATCTCTGTGAATTTGGAAAAAGCATTCCAAACGCAAGGTCTTGAAATTGTCGACGCACTTGAAAAAGGAATCACGTTGGCCATTATCGATCAAAACTGGAAAGAGCATTTGCGCGATATGGACGATTTGCGCAGCAACGTGCAATTTGCATCACACGAGCAAAAAGACCCATTGCTCATCTACAAATTGGAGAGCTATAATTTGTTCAAGAATTTTGTAGCAAAAACCAATGCAGAGATTGCCAATTTCTTGTTGACATGTCAACTTCCAAAAGGCAATACCGAGATTAAAGCGCCACAACCACCTCGTGCTGTAGAGCAACCACGCGTGCAAACAAGCAAGGCCGAGTCGATGAATCTTCAAGAAAGATCAGTTGCGGCATCGCGCAACATGCCTGTAGATGCGGCCCCTGTCGGTCCTGCACCTAAAGCGGAGCCCATAGTGGCAGACCCAAAAATCGGCCGCAACGATCCATGCCCTTGCGGAAGCGGCAAGAAATACAAAAACTGCCACGGATAAAAGGACGGATGCTGCGCATCCTACAGGGCGTTCGCTGCGCTCTCTGTGGGACGCGCGGCCTTCGGCCTTGCTACTGGACGTTCGCTGCGCTCACTTGGGGACGCTCACTGCGTTCGCTTGGGGACGTCCATTGCACTCTCTCATTAAGCGTTTTGTAACTCTTCCCAATTAGCGTATAAAGCTTCGACTTCTTTCTTTTTACTCTCATAGGCTGAAAGCGTATGTTGAGCCTTTTCCTGATCAGTATAATCCAATTGCGCAACTTGCTCTTCAAGAACCTTAAGTTCAGATTCCTTCTGCTCAATGTCCTTTTCTATCTTCTGCAATTGATTTTGGCGCTTTTTAGCGCGCTTTTCTTGCTCTTTCAGTTCTTCACGCGACAAAACAGGTTCGTTTGATTCTTGGGGCTTTATTTCAACGATTTCAGCCTTCTTTTCCTCAACTCGTCGATCTTCGCTCTTCTTCTCCTGCTTGAAGCGCTCAAATTCGGCAATCGACTCTGCTTTTTTCTCTTTCAAGAAATCAAGGACGTCTCCTTCCCAAATGCGCATACGGTCGGGCTTAATTTCATAAACAATATTGGTCAAGCCATGCAAAAAGTCTCGGTCGTGCGATACCACCAGCATGGTTCCATCATACTTCTGCAAAGCCTGTTTCAACACCTCTTTGGAGGCTAAGTCCAAGTGGTTGGTCGGCTCATCGAGCACCAAAAAATTATATGGCTGAAGCAGAAGTTTACAAAAAGCCAAGCGCGCTTTTTCTCCCCCACTGAGCACCTTCACTTTTTTATCGATATCATCTCCACCAAATAAAAACGACCCCAATATGGTGCGCACATTCTTTCGAATCTCGCCCACCGCTTCATCATCTATGGTTTCAAAAACAGTCTTGTTGCCATCGAGCTCGTCTGCTTGATTCTGTGCATAGTATCCAATGTTTACAGAGTAACCCGGTGTGAATTCCCCTTCGTGTTGCTCTTTACCCATGATCATTCGGATGATGGTAGATTTACCTACACCGTTCTTTCCTACAAGCGCAATCTTCTCTCCTCTAGCAATGGTCAAATCGACGTTTTCAAACAATCGCAAATTGCCGTAAGCCTTGCCCAACTTGTGTCCTTCAATGATAATCTTTCCGGCGTGCGGTGCGGGTTGCAATTGAATGCGCACCTTGTTTCCATCAAAATCATCGACTTCCACTTTATCCAACTTCTCCAGCTTTCTAATCAAGGTTTGCGCAAAAGCGGCCTTGTCTTTTTTAGCACGGAATTTATCAATGAGCTTTTGTGTATCTTCAATGTATTTCTGCTGATTCTTTGCTTCGCGCTCCTGACGTTCGATTTCGTCTTGTCGCTGAACAATGTACTTCGAATACGAGAACTTATAATCGTATGCTTTTCCTTTCGAAATCTCAATCGTGCGAATGGTCACATTGTCCAAGAACGTTCTATCGTGCGAAATCAAAACGATGGCGCCTTGATAATCAACTAAGAACTCTTCAAGCCACTCGATACTCTCGATATCCAAGTGGTTGGTGGGCTCGTCGAGCAACAACAAATCCGGATTTTGAAGGAGAATTTTACCCAACTCCACACGCATTTTCCATCCACCACTAAACTCTTTCATGGGGCGCGTCATGTCTTCAGATTTGAAGCCCAATCCTTTGAGTACTTTCTCTATCTTTTCTTCAAGGTTGCCCGATCCCAAAACCTCCAAGCGGTGCGCCACTTCTTCGAGTTCTTCCAGCTTATTGCCATAATCATCGGAAGTATAATCATGGTGATCGGTAATGGCCACGGTCAACTCTTCCATTCGATCGCGCAAACGCTGCACTTCAGCAAATGCCTTTGATGCTTCTTCATATACAGAGGCATCTTCATTGTGATGCATCTCCTGCGGAAGGTAGCCTACAGTGCTTCCTCGTGTCAATGAGATCGAGCCCTCATTGGGTGTTTGAATACCGGCGAGTGTTTTCAGCAAAGTGGATTTGCCTGCGCCGTTTTTACCCACCAAACCAATACGGTCGCGTGGCCCGATAAAAAACGAGATTTTGGAAAAGAGCTCGCGTGAGCCAAAGAAGATACTGAGATTGCCTACCGTAACCATAATTTCTAAAAAGTGTGCAAAGGTAGGTAAGAAATGAAAAGCCCCCTCGTGAAGTGCGAGGGGGCTTTTATTATTGTGTTAAAACAATCTTAGTAGTTCCAAAGGTCGTGTTCCATCAAGAACAAATCATTCTTGATACGTTCGCTTTCCAAAAGCGCATCGATACCTTTAGCATAAGTGGCAATTTCACGATTAAACACGTTGTCTTCCTTGATGATGTATCCGGAGAACATACGTTTCTGGAACAAGTCATCGAAAGTCATACGTTGTGCCTCGTTGTGAAGGTTGTACACTTCGTTGTTGGCAAACACCCAACGGCATTCAGGGAAATACAACCAGAATAGGTCTTTTTTACCTTTTACCTCTCCGTCTTCGTTGGTGAGCAACACTACCGGTGCGAGACCGATGATGCGCACGTAACGCTCAGAGCGTTGTTTGTCAAACAACCAAACTTCTTTGATTTTGTAGGCTACTACATCATCCGGAGTGTAGGGCTCTGGGTTTGGAACTGGAGTACGTTCACCGGTATCCAAGTTTTCTTGGTAACGGATCACGATCGGGTTGAGCACAGAGTCCACTTCTTCGGTAGTCATTGGATAACGGAATTCGTCATCTTCCTGAGTGGGACCTAGGCTGTATGCAGTGATCGAGAAATCTTCAGTAATTCCTTTTCTGATCACATCAAAAAGGGATTTACGGTTAGCAATCTCTTCGAGAGGCAAATAAAGCGATTGGTTTTGCTTTTGGCGGATGTCAATGACTTCCCAAACTCGGCGCTCCCACATCACGTCAGCTTGACGCAAGTGAGGGTAAGGCACCATTCTTCGGGTCGGATTGTGTTCCGGCACGTAGGCTCCATCCAATACGGTTTGGTTGCCTTGAGCTATTCCCATTGCAGACAAGAGTAGCAAAGGGAGGACAGCAAGAAGATTTTTAACCGATTTTTTCATGATCTTTCGATTATTAAACAACTTTCAAGTTGATATTAGCCAACTGTCTGGTGGTACCATCTGGCATATCCACCATGATTTTCTCGATGAAGATTTTTTCACCTTTCTTCACCTTTTTCAAAACATCTTTATTACCGTCAGTCAGTGTGTTGCTTGGGTTGTTATATTCTTTCACACCACCGCTGGCAGTACCAATAGTGATCACGAAAGACTTAGCACGCACCGTTACGTTAAAGTCGAAGTTCGACATATCCGCACGAATACCCGTTGCAACCGATAATTCACCTTGGGTGATGGTACCATCAGTAGGTTTCTTACCGTTGAATGAAGGAATTGGATCCGGAATAGGTTTAACGCGGAAGTCTTTTACACCAATTGGCTTTTTCTCACCATTGATGGTCGCACTAACGCTGATTTTCGCTTCTTTTTCACTTCCAGGCTTCACGATCCATTGACCTTTATCGCCTTTGGTGAAGGATTGACAGCCTGCGCAAGTTGCTTCCACTTGGTCTTGAGGAACACCAGGAACAGAAATTTCAACTGGGTTTTCCAAACCACGATAGAACACGTTCATTTGAACAGGTGAAATAACCAATGCAGGTTCACCCACGAAGAATGGAGGAACTACGAATGGGATATAGGCTTCTTTACCGTCTTTCATATAAGCAATCTGACCGCTATAGCCGTGTGCACCCAAAGACATACCACCGGTATTGGCTTTGAAACGACACTTACCGTCAGGACCTGAAAGAATTGGTTCGCGACCAGCTGGATCAAAAACAGGAGGTGCATTTTCACCTTTGTATTCACCACCCATGAACACCTTAGTTTGGCTTGTCTTGTTAAAAGCGGCGAGATAAATCTCGGCCTCAAACTCGCCACCACGAAGGATATAGCTTTGTTTTGGAACAACTGCTACAGTTACGTCAGTGAATTTTAAGTCAGATGCGTTGATACCAGCTGCGAGAGCCATTGCCACGTTGTTCTTCGCGTTCAAAACGTCGGTTTGAATTTTGGCTAGGTTAGCCAAAATAGCCACCAACGGCATGTGGAAGAAGTTGTTGGTTTCCCATGGTTCTTTATTACCATCATGGTCAAAGCCATCCGCAAATTGGAAAGTCGCTTCAATGGCGCTTTTCACATCCGGAGGCAACGTCCAGGTGCCCAAAGAATCTCCTTTGTTCACTGTAATATTCGCCAACTTATTGCGATATGCTTCGAGTTTGGTGCGCAATTCCTTTGCAGAAAAAGGACCTTCCTTCGGAGAATGTGGTTCAGAACCCACCAACAAAGAGGTGTTGTTCTGGTTTTCATCAGGAGTTTTCACAACGAGAGAGCTGTCTGCATCCTTGTAGTCAGCGTAGATGGCCTTTCCGTTGATCATGAATTCTTCGAAACCTGTACCATCGGCATTCCCTTTCATGGAAGCAGCCATTACGCGTGCCTTCATTTCTTCGATATACGCCATCATGGCATCCGCCTCTTTATCTATTTCTACAACCATTTGCTGGAACGGAACTGCTTTCGCACCTTCTGTTGAGCCATTGATTGCATCGATAGTGGCTTGAGACTTTTGCTCGAGAATTTCATTTGTTTTACCCAAACCTTTATTGATTTGGATAAACGCGTTCAATACATCTTTAGAGATGTTCATAGCAAGAAGAGCGGTGAGTACGAGGTACATCATACCGATCATCTTCTGTCTGGGGGTTTCTTTACCGCCTGCCATTTTTTCTTAGTATTATTAGGGTTAATCTTTGTTTTGAGAGGCTATTTCAGAATAGCACCACAACTTAGATTATTGGCGGGCAGTACCCATTGCGTTAAGCATGTTCGAATAAACGCTGTTGAGTGACTTGAGGTTTTTAGCGAGTTCAGAGATGTTCTCTTTATAAACCTTAGTGTCTTCAACCGAGTCAGCGAGATTCTTAACAAGTTCAGACATATCACCGAACATTACGCGGCTCTTTTCAAGCTCTGTAAGTTGGAGTTCATACATATTGTTCAATGCTGAGAGGTTCTCAGTCATTTTTTGCAAATGCACACCAGCGGCTTTTCCTTCTTCTGCATGTGAAGAAAGACCAGTCAAGGTTTCTGAAGCGGCGGCATACGTATCAGCCAAAGTTGATACTTTGTTTGACGCTGTTCTCAAAGAGTTAGCATACTCAGTTGACGCAGCTGCTGCTTCTGTTGTGTCTGCTAAATTCTTTGCATTCGAGCTGAAGGTGCGCATGCCATCACCGAGGCTAGCGATCAATTCAGGTTCAATTTTGGCTTCCGTAAGCATGTTATCCAATTGTGCGGTAAGACTTCCCTTAGAAGATCCGCCACCACCACCGATTGAAGAACGCTTACCAACATTTTCTTGTTTCACCATTTTCTTTTGATCCTCTGGCA
The DNA here is from genome assembly GCA_049318685.1 of Flavobacteriales bacterium. Classification (GTDB taxonomy): domain Bacteria; phylum Bacteroidota; class Bacteroidia; order Flavobacteriales_D; family Sanyastnellaceae; genus JAIXWP01. The sequence goes on along the minus strand of JBMOFW010000045.1, from coordinate 238 downwards.
ATGCGAGCTCAGGATATACGAGTGACCAATCTGGCTCTTCGTGAAGTGGTTCGAATGCAGAGAAGAAGAAGATGACTGCCTCAGTAGAGAGACCAATTACGAGAAACAGCGATGCACCAGGCCAGTGTTGAATTTTAAACATCGCACCAATGATCACGACAGCAGCTCCAATTCCATAGAGCTTTGCCATAAAGTTTTTCCACGCTTTACTTCCGGGTTTCATTTTTTTTTACTTGCT
>JBMOFW010000044.1:0-16139 GCA_049318685.1 Flavobacteriales bacterium | reverse complement strand
ACTGGCTACAATGCAAAACGACTCAACATGATTCTTGCTGTTTTAGAAAAAAGATGCGGGTTTAGATTAGCGATGAAAGATGTATTCCTCAATATCGCAGGTGGAATGCGGATCGAAGACCCTGCAATGGATTTGGCCGTGATTACAGCAATTTTGTCTTCATCTGAAGATATAGCAATACCAAGAAATATCTGCTTTGCCGGAGAGGTGGGGTTAAATGGAGAAATTCGACCGGTAACGCGTATTGATCAGCGGATCAATGAAGCGGCTAAGTTGGGGTTTGAAGAAATTTTTATATCATCATACAACAAAGGAATCACCTCCACCAATGCGATCAAAATTCGAAAAGTAGGTAAAGTGGAGGAGTTGTTTGGACAGTTATTCGGTTAACCATTGAAAGGCTTTTTACAAAATAACAAATGGACTTTTTTAGTCGTAGCGCTTCAAATGGGTTTGATTGCATTGTGCTTTGCTACAGCAGATAGTGAAGACATGCGTTTATTTTTCAATTCTGATACGCTTTATCTGCCTTCCCTGTACAAAGACCTTATTTTGGATGGTGCTTCATTGGAGGGTTGGTTCATTAATCCTGCACCAAACCTTCTTCCGGATGTGCTTGTTTATTTTACGCTCAATTGGATTACTGGTGATTTTGTATTGGCGTCTATCCTCTTTTCGTTTATTCAATATGTGCTTATAGCGCTGCTTATCCAACGCGTGTTGCGATTGGTCTTGCCTCAAGCTGATGATTTTAGAATGGCTTTAATTCAGTTTTCAATCAGCTTGATTTATGTCGTATCGATAAGTGATGATGACTTTGGTTTTTCTTTTCAGCTACTCAGTAACGCTTACCATACAGGCGTTTTCATCAATATACTGTTGGCTTTATGGTTGTTTTTGAAAGAGCTAAAGAAGCCTTCTATGGCGCGAAAAATACTGCTCCTGATTTGTATGGTCGTTTTTGGATTTTCGGATAAAATTTTCTGGATAGGCTTTTCTTTTCCGATAATCATGATTTCCCTGCTAATGTTGTTTGGAAAAAATAAGAAAGAAGCTATAGTGCTACTTTTGCTCACCGTTGTCGCAACTAGCGGAAGTGCTTATCTCCTCAGTGTTTTTGAGAATGGTAGTTATGTGACCGTTGAGAAACCTTTTAGGTATCTTGATTTTGACAATATTGGAAATTCATGGGCGATTTTGTATAATCAACTTTCAACCTACGTTTTGGAGTTGGGGGTGAAAGGACTCATTATTGTTTTGTCGTTTGTTGCTGTGGTCATGTCCTTGATTAAGACTTACCGAATAGTTATTCGGTTTTTTAAGAATACCGAACGTACGATCGGTCTCGATGATGTTTTTCATTTGTTTTTCATGCTTTTTTCCGCGGCCGTTTTCTGGGCACCCATCATCAATGGCAATTACGGGGGTTGGGATACGATTCGTTACAATTTCGCCGTGTTTGTTTTCGCCTTGATTTACTTGTTTGCTCAATTGCCTGAATTGCGCTTGTCTGTTAAGAAACTAGTGGGGTATTTCCTTATTGGTGGATCTACTCTAAGTTTTCTAGTACTTATTTGGAATAAAGAAAATTGGTCATCGGTGATCAATTACTATCCACGAAAGGTTCGAATTATTGATGAAATCGCGGCTGAAAATCATTTGGAATATGGAGTAGCGGGACATTGGGACGCCAAACTAACAACCATGTTTAGCAAACAAGGGCTGCGCGTTTACAGCACCTTTGAAGATTTTAATCCCTATTTACATGTCGTTAATCACCATTGGTTTTTTGAGAAAACTGGGCAGCCCGATCAAGCACCTGTTTTTTCGTTTATCATAATTGACAATGAACAACAAATCATTCGGGCGAAAGAGATTTTGGGTAGTGAGTGCTTTGTTGTTCAAAAAGAGGACATTAGGCTGCTTTTCACCCCTCCTTTCATCATTGATCCCGGAAGTAACAAAGCTGTAAAAATCACAGATTTAAAATAAGAAAGAGGCCTTTCTTTTCTTAGGTTTGTGACATGAAACTTACTCATTTTCTTGAATCGTATAACCCAAAAGTGCTTCACCGCCCATACATGATTGCGGAAGCTGGGGTAAACCACGAAGGGTCCATGGATTTGGCAAAGCGCTTGATTGATGAAGCCGCTGAAGGCGGTGCGCATGCCATCAAATTCCAAACATACAAGGCAGAAACTATTGCCAGCAAAGACAGTCCATATTATTGGGATATTACGAAGGAGCCAACTCGCAGTCAGTTTGAGCTTTTCAAGAAGTATGACAAATTTTGGAAGAAAGAATACGAAGAACTCGCTCGGTATTGTGAAACTGCCGGTATCGAATTCATGAGTACGCCATTCGATGTGGAAAGCGCAACATTCCTGAACGATTTGATGTCAGTATTCAAAATTTCAAGTTCTGATTTAACCAACTTGCCATTTATCGAATACCAATGCAGTTTTGGCAAACCCATTATTCTTTCTACAGGCGCTGCTTTCAAATGGGAAGTGATGCAGGCGGTTGAAACAATTGAAAAACATGGCAACAAATTATGTTTGATGCATTGTGTTTTGAATTATCCTACAATGGATGAGAATGCCAATTTGGGTATGATCAAAGATATGATTCGATTATTTCCTGAGGTGGTACCGGGCTATAGTGATCATACTTTACCGAAAGACATGCATACTTGCGAGGTGGCCACTTTACTTGGCGCAGCAGTCATAGAAAAGCATTTTACGCATGATAAAACACTTCCAGGGAATGATCACTACCACGCGATGGATAAAGAGGATTTAAAGCATTTCTGGAAACGCATGGATCGCACTTTTGAATTGATGGGGACATTTGAGATGAAGGCTTTGGAAAGTGAGGCTCCTGCTCGAGCCAATGCGCGCCGCTCGCTCGTTGCAGCTAAGAATATCCCTGCCGGAAAAGTGATCGAGTACACTGATCTCACATGGAAGCGCCCAGCAAGTGGAATTTCTCCAAAGGATATTCAACAAGTAATTGGCAAAGCCGCTGCTCGCGAGATTACAGAAGACGAAGTGATGAAGTGGAATATGTTACAAGCTTAAGAAAACATGCGTTACAAACAACTGAGTGCAGAGCACTATACAGCGAACCGCAAACGATTTGCATCGGGGATGAAAAAAGGCGGCCTCGCTATTTTCTGCAGCAATGATATTTATCCATCAAGTGCTGATGGCCATTTGCCTTTCAAGCAGCACTCCGATATCTTTTATCTCTCCGGAGCCGACCAGGAAGAAACCATGTTGGTTATTTTTCCAGATGCATTCTTGCCGCACAATCGCGAGATTTTATTTGTAAAAGAAACGAGCGAATTGATAGCGATTTGGGAAGGCGCTAAACTTTCGAAGCAAGAAGCGAAAGCGCAAAGTGGTATTCAAAATATTCAGTGGGTAGCGGATTTTGATAAAGTAATTCATTTGTTGCTTAACGAAGCGAGTTGTGTTTATTTGAATTCTAACGAACACACCCGTGCAACAATAGAAGTGGAAACACGTGAAATGCGTTTTTCGAAATCATTTAGAGAGAAATATCCTCACTACACCATCGAGCGTTCCGCGCCCATCATGCATGCTATCCGTTCAGTGAAAGACGCCGAAGAAATTGCTCAATTGCAACGTGCGATTGACATTACACGCGGTGGTTTTGAACGGGTGATGAAAATGATTAAACCGGGTGTGATGGAATATGAAATCGAAGCCGAATATGCGCATGAATTTTTGCGCAATGGTTCGCGCGGATTTGCTTATACGCCGATCATCGCTTCTGGCTATAGCGCCTGTGTTTTACATTACATCGAAAATGATAAGCCATGTAAAGACGGTGACATCTTGTTGATGGATGTAGGTGCTGAATATGGAAATTACAATGCGGATATGACACGTTGCGTGCCTGTAAATGGCCAATTCACTAAGCGCCAGGCTGACGTGTATAATGCGGTTTTGCGTGTTATGAATGCGGCTACAGCCTTGCTTCAACCCGGTGTGATGATGCATGAGTACCACCGCCAAGTAGGTGAGTTGATGACCAAAGAATTGGTCGACCTCAAACTCATCACAATGGATGATGTGAAAAATGAAAACAAAGACTGGCCTGCATATAAAAAATACTTCATGCACGGTACATCCCATTTCCTCGGTCTGGATGTACACGACGTCGGAAATTGGGCTGTACCAATACAAGAAGGGAATGTATTCACCGTAGAACCAGGTATCTACATTCGTGAAGAAAACCTAGGAATTCGCATCGAAAACAACATCGTCATTAAGAAAGGCGGAAACATCAATATGTTTAAGGACTTTCCGATTACTGTTGAAGAGATTGAAGATTGTATGAGCAAAGGAAAATGAAAAAATTACACAATACCGTTGACAAACGAATTCTCAAAGAACGGATTGCCAATAGCTCTGAACCGCGCACCACGGTGTCTTTTTACAAGTATGCGCGCATAGAAGATGTACAAAGTTTTAGAGACGATCTGTACTTGGCCTGGACCAAGTTCGGCATACTAGGTAGAACTTACGTGGCACATGAAGGAATCAATGCACAAATTTCAGTGCCTACCTCAAATTTCGAGGCATTTAAAAATCACCTCTATTCCATTTCTTTTCTCGATCAAGTGCGATTGAATACCGCAGTTGACGATGATGGGAAATCATTTTTCGCCTTGCGATTGAAAATTCGCGAGAAGATCGTGGCCGATGGCATTGATGATCCTGAATTTGATCCGGGCAACACGGGCAAGTATTTATCTGCCGAAGAGTTCAATAAAAAAATGAATGATCCCAATACGATCGTAGTCGACATGCGCAATCACTACGAAAGTGAAGTGGGCCATTTCGAAGGGGCATTATTGCCGGATGTCGATACATTCCGTGAAGAAATCAAAGTCGTTGAAGATATTCTTAAAGAAGATAAAGACAAGCAAGTGCTCATGTATTGCACGGGTGGTATTCGTTGTGAAAAGGCTTCGGCTTATATGAAGCACAAGGGTTTTCAGAATGTATATCACCTCGAAGGAGGAATCATCAAATATGCGCGTGATATTAAGGCGAGAGGACTCGACAATCGATTCAAAGGAGTAAATTTTGTATTTGATGAACGCATGGCCGAGCGCATTAGCGATGAAGTCATTGCCAAGTGTCATCAATGCGGAAAGCCATTTGATGTGCATACCAATTGTGCCAACTTGGCTTGTCATATTTTGTTCATTCAATGCGACGAATGCAAGAAGAAATATGACAACTGCTGCTCGGAAGAGTGTCAGCATATTTTCCACTTACCGGAAGAAGAGCAAAAAGTTTTGCGAAAAGGCAAAAAGCCGGAGCGCAACGTGTTCAAGAAAGGTCGGATCAAAAAGAAATCAGAGGATTGAATAAAGAAAAAAATACCCAGCTCATCAAGTTCCTAGCGAAAGAGTTGGGTTTTTCTTTTTGTGGCATTTCGAAAGCAGGTTTTTTGGAAGAGGAAGCCCCGCGATTGGAACAATGGCTCAATCGGAATATGCACGGTGAAATGAGCTATATGGCCAATCATTTTGATAAACGCCTTGATCCAACGCTTCTTGTTCCAGGAGCGAAGTCGGTGGTGTCGCTTTTGTTCAATTATTTTCCTGAAAAAAAACAAAGCGATACCGATATCAAGATTAGTAAGTATGCTTACGGCGAAGATTATCACATGGTGGTTAAAGACCGGTTGCATCTTTTTATCGAACGTATTCGAGAACGCGTTGGATCAGTTGATGGAAGAGCTTTCGTGGATAGTGCACCCGTATTGGATAAAGCTTGGGCACGCAAATCGGGTATCGGGTGGATTGGAAAAAACGCGAATCTGATCAACAAAGGGAATGGATCGTTTTTCTTTATTGCTGAGTTGATTATCGACTTGGAATTGGAGTACGATAATCCGACAACCGATCATTGTGGTACCTGCACGGCCTGCATTGATGCTTGTCCCACTGAGGCTATTGTTGAGCCCTATGTTGTGGATGGAAGTAAATGCATTTCATATTTCACAATAGAATTGAAGAATGCTATTCCTGAAATGTTCAAATCGAAAATGGACAATTGGGTGTTTGGATGTGATGTCTGCCAAGATGTTTGTCCTTGGAATCGATTCTCCAAGCCAAATCAAGAGCCGAGGTTTGAACCGCATCAAGAGATCCTCTCATTCAATAGGCTGGATTGGATGGAAATGACGGAAGAGGTGTTTAAAGACAGACTAAAAAAAAGCCCGCTACAGAGAGCGGGCTACTTGGGGTTAATAAAAAATCTTGTCTTTACACATTCCGACTAGATAGCAGGTCTGAATGCGCCGGCGATAATATCACCGTAGATCGCGCCGAATTTGTCAAGGCACCAATTTTTGAATGAAGATAATTCCTCGTCTCGCAGTCTCTTGATGGCCTTAAGCAATTCTTTCCTGAAAAGGAAGCGATCGAAACTCACCTTTGTGAGGATCTCTTTGCTGAACTCTAACATGATTTCAAAACTTTCCTTTTTGGTTATACCGAATATATATTTTTTACACCGATTATCCAAATTACGTGGCGATATTTTTAACCTATTCGGCGTTGAAAATTCTCCACTCATCGAATTCCGGTTTTAGGAACACGATTGGAACGATCAATGTTCGTTCAAATTGTGGTTGATAAACGTTAAAGAATGTTGTGATTTGAGCGTGTCTTTTGTACACTTTTGAAAAAACAAACAACCATGAAATCGCTTCTTGTGCTGCTTTTTATTGTTTCGCCTTTCTTCTCTTTTGCTCAGATGGAAACCAAGTTGATTGTGACCACAGATAAAGACAGTTACGCTTTGGGTGAAATCATTCATGTGCATATCGAAAATGCTGTTGCCTTAAATGCGGAGATTGCGGTATTCACCGACACCTTTATGGGATTTTATTCCAATGCGAGTTTGTCTATTGGTAAGCATGATTTTGAAGCGGATTCAAAAGATTGGCCAGTTGGCAAGTATTATGTTCTGGTTACCGCTGAAGGATGGCGTCAACAATTAGAGGTGACCATCACGGAGTAATACGATCGATTTTCCGCGGATTTTTCTATGCTCCAAATCATAGTGCGCTTGTCCTAGTTTTTCTTTGCTATATACACCCCCAACTACGGGTTTAATCTTTTTCTCCGACCACAGTTGTACCAGTTGTTGAATACAATGCTGAATGATTTGGGGTTTTTGATCCGCGATTTTTAGCATGTTCACTCCTAAAATACTTTTGCTGGTGGCCAAGGTCATAATCGGAAGCACTATTCCCATGTTCCACAATAATCGCAACGTAGCCCACTTGCCTCCGCGCTTCCCAGATCGTTCGGCAAATCCATAAAGCACCAATCGGCCATCCGCTCCGAGGAGTTGCATGTCTTTTTTAAAGGTGGTTCCGGCAATGGAATTAAATGAAACGTCGAGGTACTTTTTCCCTAAGAGAGATTTGATTTCTGCAGAATAATCTTGTGAATTGTAGTTGAATGCATGAATTCCCTCTTTTCGCAAAGCGTTTACTTTTTCATCACTTCCAACTGTTGCGTACACCGTGCAATTTTTTAAGAGAAGCAACTGAATCAAAGCAGTACCCACACCTCCCATGGCGGCATGTACCAAGACATGAGAACCTTCCGCGATATTTTGGAGGTAATATGCACTGTAGTACGCTGTTGTAAATTGTGTGCCAAGCGCACACGCTTCTCCAGCTGCCATATTATCGGGCACCGGAATACATCCTACTGCTGGTGTGGCGATATGAGAAGCATACGCACCAAATCTCGTTAAAGCGACCACTCTCTGGCCAAGCAAAGAAGCATCAACGCCATCGCCCAAGCCAATCACTCTACCCACCATGTCATACCCCAATACCGCTGGCAATGGTGGTGCTTCGCGATAGAGCCCGTTGCGGGCCAATACGTCGGCGAAGTTCAGTCCAAAGGCTTCGATTTCAACCAATACTTCACCAGCTTTGGCTTGTGGCACAGGAATGTCGCGCCACTCAAACGCAGAAAATGCATCGCCATTTTTAACCAAAAAAGCTGCTTGTGCTTGCATGATCATTAAATGGGTTGACCCGTTTTTTTGAATTTCTTTTTCTCGCCGGATTTGTAAGTGATGATCAGTCGATCTTCGCCTTTTACTTTTTGATGTTCTATTTTAACCGGTGTGGCACCGTCGCCGAAGGTCCAGCCTTTGGCCGGTTGTCCATTGATTTGATAATTGTATAGCGAGCCATTCACACAACCTACGAATAAGCGGTAGTTTTTGTTTTTGTCGTAATCCAAAACAACAAGACCAGTCGTGATAGTGGAGGAAATACGCACAGGGAATCCCGTTAACGATTTGCCATTGCGATCGATGATATAAATCGCATTGTTGATGGCAAAAGCCATTTGTAATTTGCCATTATTGAGCGCATCTACTTGAGTCACTTCACCCACAATCGGTCCGGGAATGGCTGCTTTCCAAAGCTCTTTTCCATTGGCATCGATAAGTGCAATACTGTTGTCTGCATTTTGTACCAACTTCTCTTTTTCTTTGGTGTTGTGGTTCACCACCACCCACGATCCCAACTGCGCCGGTTTAATTTCTGATGTTCCAGGCTTCTCTAAATTCTCTTGTTCTTGTTCTAGTTCTCGTTCTCGTTCTCTCTCCCCTTGCCATTTAATCAAGTATTTTCCATCGTCTTGCATGGCAATGGTGCCACCGCTTTCATTGGCAGAGAATATCCAGGCCAACGACATGGGAAACACCCCGCTGAGATAACTTCCACCGGTATAGGATATCATGTTTTTTTCTCCTTCGATGATGGCATTCACATTGGATTTGCGCTGCAAGCTATTTCCCAAACTCAGTGCTTGTTTGAGATTGAGCAAGACTTGCTCGTTGGCACATAAATAGAATGTGTTTTCTATTTGTAAACCGAATGAATGTTCGGTAAGAAAAGGAGTGAGATCATATCTTCGAAAGAGTTCTGGAAAGCGGAGACTCAGTGTTCCCGCAGCGGTAGGCACAGCCAGAGCGCCGAGGGTACTGGCGAGGTTGATGCTATCCGACGCCTGAATAAACGATACAAAATGGGTGGTACTGTCATTCACCTGCACGGCAAAACTTCCTTGAATTCCCGAGCGCCAATTTACGATAGCATCATTGATATCGCACTGACAACTGTCTGAAGCAGCCGACCAGCTTTGAAGCCAGAAAGTTTCTTCACTGGATCCAACGCGAGAACCATCGATCTTTTCGCGCATTGTGCTCGCATCGGGATAGGTCCACGTTTCTGAGGCCAACGTATTGGCGGGCAACAAATCTCCTATGCGTTCTGCTCTGCCATTCATCCCAAGGCGAAGACGCTTGGCTGTGGAATCAGCGGCTACAGCGTATCCTGTATAAATCAGCTGGGCGGCATCGAGTTGATGGGGCTCGACAAACATCCACGCACCATCATCCCATTTTCCAAAAAAACTCAAAGCCACATCCGAGGCGGTCATGGTGTTAATCTGCTGCAATGCATTTTGCTCATCTTCGGCTTTCATGGCTTGAAGTACGGCCGATTCTACAAGGGATGATGAAGGAGAAATCAAAAGCAAATCGCCAAAGTGACAATGCGTAAATGATTCGTTGGAGTAAATCTTGGCGTCTTCGAATTGCGTTTGGGAAAATGCTTGTGTCCCGCAGAAAGTGTTGGCAAGATTCACGATTTGATCTTCTGTAGTGGTATTCGAAAGCGGAAGGATGACCAAATACGTTCCGGCGGCGTTGGCGGTGAAGAGTATTTCTCGTGGTGATTGATAACCGGTAGTGGAAAGTGCGCCGAAAAGATTTTTCACCCCTTCACGCCATGGAGTGAGCAATGCGTCTTGAGGCAAAACGGCTTCCATGATTTCACCGGCCTCAGTCGACTTATTGATTTTGATAATCATAGTGGCTTCAGAGGGTACCGCATCCCAAGCATTGCCCGTGCTCGGGTTACTTTGAGAAAAAGTAAACACAACATAGCCAATGAAAATAACGCAGGCAGCTATGATTATAAAAGCAAAATATTTTTTCATCCGAAAGGCTTTAAAATACCTTGCTAAGTAAATGACAACGTCCCGACAAATGCCGGGACGTTGATATAGTTTCTACACAGCGAACTGTGTGTTTTATGCGGTCAAGACACCACGTGAGATCACGATTTTTTGAACTTCGCTAGTTCCTTCGTAGATCTGGGTGATTTTAGCATCACGCATCAGGCGTTCAACGTGATATTCTTTCACAAAGCCGTATCCACCGTGGATTTGAACAGCCTCAACGGTATGTTTCATAGCTACAGTAGAAGCATACAATTTAGCCATTGCAGAAGCTTGATCGTAGTTCATCTTTTGGTCTTTCATCCAAGCGGCCTTGTAAACAAGCAAACGCGCTGCTTCGATATCGGTAGCCATATCAGCCAATTTGAAAGCAATGGCTTGGTGTTGTGAAATTTCTTTTCCGAATGCTTTGCGCTCTTTGGAATAAGCCGTAGCCAATTCAAAAGCACCGGCAGCAATTCCAAGAGCTTGAGCCGCAATACCAATACGGCCACCGCTGAGGGTTTTCATGGCGAATTTGAAACCAAATCCATCCTCACCGATGCGGTTTTCTTTAGGCACTTTTACATCTTGAAACATCAAGGTGTGTGTATCGCTTCCGCGAATACCCAATTTATTTTCTTTCGCGCCAACGATAAAACCTTCCATGCCTCGCTCTACAATCAAAGCGTTGATTCCGCGGTGCCCCAACTCAGGATTAGTTTGAGCAATAACAAGATAAGTGCTAGCGCTACTTCCGTTGGTAATCCAGTTTTTGGTACCATTGAGCAGGTAGTGGTCGCCCATATCGATAGCGGTGGTGCGCTGTGAAGTCGCATCGCTACCGGCTTCAGGTTCAGAAAGGCAAAATGCACCAATCTTTTCTCCTTTGGCCAATGGCACTAAATATTTTTGTTTTTGTTCTTCGGTACCGTAGGCTTCTAGACCGTAGCACACCAAAGAGTTGTTTACCGACATACATACCGAAGTGGATGCGTCTACTTTGGAAATTTCTTCCATTGCGATGGCATAGCTAAGTGTATCCATACCGCTTCCGCCGTATTTTGGATCTACCATCATGCCCATAAAGCCGAGTTCGGCCAATTGCTTAACTTCTTCTGCCGGGAAAATTTGCTTTTCATCGCGCTCGATAACGCCGGGTTTGAGGACGTTTTGAGCGAAATCGCGCGCAGCGGCTTGCACTGCCTTGTGTTCTTCACTGAGTTCGAAATGCATTGTTCGATTTGTTTGGAAGGCAAAAATAGGGCAAACAAGGCCTCACACAAAGGGTTTCTCTGCGTATCTTCGCGCCCGCAAATTCAACCCCATGTTAGCAGTATCCAATCTATCCTTGCGCTATGGAAAGCGCACACTTTTTGAAGAAGTCAACCTCAAATTTACCCAAGGCAATTGCTATGGCGTGATTGGCGCCAATGGTGCGGGCAAATCCACGTTCCTCAAAATTCTCTCTGGTGAAATAGATCCAACAGGTGGCGAGGTCATCAAGACACCTGGCGAACGCATGAGTGTGTTGAAGCAAAACCACTTTGAATATGACCAATATCCGGTGCTCGAAACTGTATTGATCGGGAATAAAAAGCTGTGGGAAGTGATGAAAGCTAAGGAGGAAATCTACGCTAAGGCAGATTTCTCGGATGAGGACGGTGAAAAGGCAGCGGAATTGGAAGTGATTTTTGCTGAGATGGATGGCTGGAACGCGGAAAGTGATGCAGCGAACATGCTTTCGGGCTTGGGCATCAAGGAAGCTGATCATCACCGTCTCTTGGGCGAATTGAGCGGTAAAGAAAAAGTGCGTGTGCTCTTGGCGCAGGCTCTATTCGGTAATCCGGATATTCTGCTCCTCGACGAGCCGACCAACGACCTTGACGTGGAAACCATTACTTGGCTCGAAAACTTCTTGGCCGATTTTCAAAACGTTGTCATTGTCGTATCGCACGACCGTCACTTCCTCGACGTGGTGTGCACTCACATTGTAGATATTGATTTTAGTAAAATTCAATTGTTCACCGGAAACTATACCTTCTGGTATGAATCGAGCCAATTGGCTTTGCGCCAGCGCGCAGATCAGAACAAGAAGATGGAAGACAAGCGCAAGGAATTACAGGAATTCGTTGAACGATTCAGTGCGAACGCGTCCAAGTCGAGACAAGCAACAAGCCGTAAAAAGCTTTTGGATAAATTGGTGATTGACAATATCCAACCATCGAGCAGAAAGTATCCGGGTATCATTTTCCGCGCGGAGCGGGATTGTGGTGACCAAATCCTGGCCATTGAAAAATTGAAGTACACCTCCGAAGAAGGTGTAGTACTATTCAATAATGTGTCTTTCCGATTGTTGAAAGGAGACAAGGTGGCGGTGCTTTCAAAAGAACACGCAGCGATCACCGGTTTTTTTGATATTATCAACGATGAATTGAAAGCAGATGAAGGTGATGTAGAATGGGGAAGCACAATATCCAGAGCGTATTTGCCCAACAATAACTCAAAATATTTTACCTCAGATGATAATTTGATTGATTGGTTGCGTCAGTATTCTACGGATAAAGATGAGACATACGTACGTGGGTTCTTGGGAAAAATGCTCTTCAGTGGTGAAGAAGTATTGAAGAAGTGTAGTGTATTGAGTGGGGGCGAAAAAGTACGCTGTATGGTTTCTCGGATGATGTTGGCCAGCGCCAATTGCCTGATTCTGGATGAACCAACCAACCACTTGGATTTGGAATCGATCACTGCGTTCAACAATGCCATGAAAGATTGGAAACATGTGGCATTGTTTACTTCACATGACCATGAGTTCGTTCAAACAGTAGCCAATCGAATCATCGAACTGACCCCGCGTGGAGTGATCGATAAGCGCATGTCGTATGATGATTATTTGTCAGACAAGAGCGTGAAAGAATTGCGAGAGAGCATGTATGCTTAATTTAGCAACATGCAATCGCTGAAAATCATCGGACTTATGAGCGGTACCTCGCTGGATGGCTTGGATATCGCGGCTTGTCGGTTTTCTTTTGATCAACAGCAGTATCATTTTGAGTTACTCAAAACCAAAGCACAGGCGTACGATGAACTTTGGATCAATCGATTGCGAAGTGCGCATCTATTGTCGGGTGAAGCTCTAAGTCTATTGGATGTCGAATTAGGCCAACTGCATGGGAATTGGGTTCGCGAGTTTACAACCGAATGTTCGTTCGGTATCGACGCGATTGCTTCCCACGGGCATACCGTTTTGCATCAACCTCATCTCGGGTTGACCTTGCAAGTTGGGAATGCGGCACAAATTGCGGCCATTACCCAAAAAACTACCATCAGTAATTTCCGAACCTTGGATGTAGCCCTTGGAGGCCAAGGAGCGCCATTGGTGCCTATTGGTGATCGATTGCTTTTTGGAAAATATGATGCGTGTTTGAATTTGGGGGGCATTGCCAATATTTCTTTGGAAAAAGATGGACACCGGATTGCCTGGGATATTGTTCCGTTCAATATGCTTTTTAATGCTGCGGCCAACGCGGTAGGCTTGGCCTATGATGAGGATGGAGGTATGGCAGCGCGCGGTCAGGTAAAAGATCATGTTTTAGCACGTTGGAATGCACTGGACTATTTCAAAAAGCCTATGCCCAAATCGTTGGGAAGAGAATTTTTTGAGATGCATTACGCAGACGATTTGACACGAATGCGTCCAGAAGATTTTGCCGCTACAGCAATGAAACATGCTGTGGATCAAATCAAGCGTGGTGTGGAGGAGTTTGCAATCAAACAGATTTTAGTTACCGGAGGAGGAGCGTTTAATCGCTATTTCGTTGAAAATATGAATAGAGCGTTGCCCGTGCATTGGGTAATTCCTGATGCGGAGTTGATTAATTTTAAGGAAGCTTTGGTGTTTGCCTTTTTGGGTTATTTGCGTCTTCACGATCAAGTGAACACCTTGTCTTCAGTAACAGGGGCACGGATGGATTCCTGCGGTGGATTTGTGACTACACCTCTATGATTTTATAGCTCAATATTCTCTTTTTGCTCTGTATATTCGCCCGCAAATTCTTGCAAGATGAAAGAGCTCTTAGCCAAATATGAAAATAAGCGACCTGAGGTCGTGTTTGAATGGAAAGATCCATTTACAGAAGCAGAAGGTTGGGTGGTGATTAATTCACTGCGCGGCGGAGCGGCAGGAGGCGGAACGCGTATGCGTCTTGGTCTGGATAAACGAGAAGTTGAGTCTCTTGCGAAAACGATGGAAATCAAGTTCACCGTGAGTGGACCACAAATAGGCGGAGCAAAAAGCGGAATCAATTTTGATCCGCGCGATCCACGCAAGCGCGAAGTCTTAGAACGTTGGTACGCAGCTGTGGCACCCTTGCTTAAAAATTACTATGGCACCGGCGGGGATTTGAATGTGGATGAAATCCATGAAGTGATTCCAATTACAGAAGAATGTGGGGTATGGCATCCACAGGAAGGCGTGTTTAACGGTCATTTCCATCCTACAGAAGCACAAAAAGTGAAGCGTATTGGCAATTTGAGACAAGGCGTGGTGAAGGTATTGGAAGATGCCGTGTATTCGCCTGATGTCCATCTTAAATATAAAGTGGCCGATATGATTACCGGCTATGGCGTAGCGGAAAGTGTTCGTCACTATTGTGAATTGTGGGGTGGTGGAGTAAAAGGGAAGAAAGTGATTGTACAAGGTTGGGGCAATGTTGGCGCTGCTGCAGCGTATTACATGACCCAATTGGGGGCGAGTGTTGTGGGAATTATTGACCGTGTGGGTGGAATCATTCGTCCGGAAGGAATCCCATTCGACGAGATCCGTTCCCTGTTCATCAACAGAACGGGCAATACAATCGCTGCTGCCGAGTTGATGAGTTTTGATGAGGTGAATGCCAAAATTTGGGATATTCAAGCGGATGTGTTCCTACCTTGTGCAGCGTCTCGATTGGTGACGGATGATCAAGTGGAGCGTATGATAAAAGCGGGTGTCCAAGTGATTTCATGTGGTGCGAATGTGCCTTTTGCCGATGCACAAATATTTTACGGACCCATTGCGGAGAAAGTGGATAGCCAAATTAGTTTGATCCCGGATTTCATTGCCAACTGCGGAATGGCCCGTGTATTCGCCTATTTGATGAGCCATGGTGATGTTGATTTGAGTGATAAAGCCATTTTTGAAGACACGTCGGAGACCATCCTGCGCGCTTTGAAAAATGTACATGATAAGAATAAAGACACAAAAGAAATAGCCAAAACGGCATTTGAGATTTCTTTGCAAAAACTAGTATAATCGCGTATGATTTTTCTTCAAACTGCTATAGAGCCCAAATTGGACGTCATCGCCCTCTTAATGAAGGGAGGATTGGTGATGGCTGTATTGGTGGTGCTGTCGATTCTAGCTTTCGTGCTCATTATCGAACGTCTAATGTTTTTTTCCAAAAACATGAAAGCGAATGATGCGAAACTGAAGCAATTGGTCGATCACCTTTCTTCAGAACGCTATAGCGAGGCAAGCAAAGTGTGCGATAGTGAAAACAATTCATGGGGGCGTGTATTTCGCTATGCGGCCACTGCTGAAACAACTAATGTGGATATTATCGATCCACTGATGGAGGATGCTGCCAATGTGGAAGTAACTAGACTCGAGAAAGGGTTGACCTATTTGTCCATGATAGCGGGATTGGCTCCATTGCTTGGCTTTATTGGCACTATTATCGGGGTGATCAATATCTTCTTTAAAATTTCAACGAGTAAAGACATCAGTATTTCTGTGATTTCTGAGGGACTGTATCAAAAAATGGTGAGTTCGGCAGGTGGACTTGTCGTGGGTATCATTGCTTTTGCTGCCTACCACATGCTTCAAAATCAGATTGACGGATATGTATCTAAATTGCAAGAGCATTCATTGGCTCTTCGTATGGCATTGAATAAAAAGAATTAAGCGGTATGAAAATAAACAGAAGAAGAAAACATGGCGCTGAGGTGAGTACCCACTCGCTCAATGATATCATGTTCTTTCTTTTGTTGTTTTTCTTGATTATATCGACCA
>JBMOFW010000043.1:0-16245 GCA_049318685.1 Flavobacteriales bacterium | reverse complement strand
CGTTGGTACTTCATTTTATTATGTTTTAGAAGTTTCAATAAATAATGAAATAATATATGCCGATAATTCCTCACACCTTATGCCTGCAACCTGCAGCTATAAGCTATCTAAAAAACTTGAGTATAGTACTAGTAAACCAACTTTGATCGGCGCGACAGAATTTCTCGAATACACCGTCAATGGTTCCGGTAAAGTTCTCGAGTGATTCTATGAAGTCGGTGAATTGGCGGATTTCTGTTTTGTCTGCACTCTTTGGCTCGATGTCTTTGACCTGTTTGAGTGCTTTAAGGATTGGCTCAACTTCGCGTTTGCGGCGTTCATTGACAATCATGGTGGCTATTTTCCAGATGTCTTTTTCAGCTATAAAATATTCTTTGCGATCTCCTTTTACATTGGTGCGCTCAATAAGCCCCCAATCAATCAAAGCGCGAATATTGATATTGGCATTACCGCGACTGATTTGGAGTTTTTCCATGACGTCTTCTGTAGAAAGCAGCTCGTTGCTCACCAAAAGCAGTGCATGGACCTGAGCCATGGTTTTGTTGATTCCCCAATTGCTACCCAGGGCTCCCCACGTCTGAATGAATCGGTCTTTGGCTTCTTGAAGCGTCATGATGAATGATTTTGATAGGACAAATATAGATATATTTTCGAACTTTCAATAAAAAATGAAAGATAATATTTAGGAGTGGGTAATTAGGAGTGAGGAGTGAGGAGAAATTGGTTAGCTTAGATAATATGAGTAATCAAGCATCCTACTTCAATCGGGTAATATTCATTTCTTTTGACAATGTCTGCCCGTCAATGATGAAATCAGTAAAAGCTTTAGCGCAGTGTGGCGCTTGAATGACCCCTTTGGATCCTAATCCATTGAAGACATGGATGCCTTTTAAGGTTGGGTGACTACCGATGAGCGGACGTCTGTCGCGTGTCGTAGGGCGATATCCGGCTTTGTGCTCTACTACCTGTGCAACAGCAGGAACCACTTCGCGCAATGAATCCAAAAGCGCCTCTTTGCCTTCAATAGTGGGTTCCGGATTTGGATCTTCCAAATCATACGTGGCGCCCAAACGATAGAATCCAGATCCAATAGGCAACAGAAAGTTACCAAAATTGATGAGCTCGGGCATGGTGTAATGATGCAGTTGTATGGTCAATACTTGTCCTTTATTGGGCACAAGAGGAAGGTCGCCAAAGAATTTTGATTCCTTCATTTTAGAACCAGTACAAATCAACACGTGCTCCGCGTGAATGTCTTTATAAATCCACCCGCTTTCTCCATGAAGCAATTCATTTTCATTGAATCGATCGAAGGAAAATGAATCAATGGTGTTCAGATATTCGCGATAATTGTTGAGCACAACCGGTAGATTGCACCAACCAGCTTTCTCAACTATTCCATGACCGAATGGTTGTTCGGTGAGTACTATATTGGCTCTGTCGTTGGAATTGAGATAGGCTTTGTATTCCGGTGAATCTGATTTTTCATCAAATTCGTTGGCGGCATGTTGATCTGGAAAAATGCGAACAAGACGCTTGATGTGAAAAAATGGAGTCCCCAATTTTTTCTCCAGCGCTTTGTAAAAGGGAAAAGCTTCTTCAATGCATTGATCGATTTCCCATGACTTGGAAAGGCGTTTGAAAACAACGGGGTTCCACATACCAGCAGCCACCATCGATGAAGAATTGAGGTGACCGTCATCAATGACATGTACTTTTTTCCCGCGCTGAATCAATGTTTCAGCGAGTACAGTACCCGCAATGCCCTGACCAATAATGAGAAAGTCGACGTTTTTCATAAGGTGAAGAGATTAAATCACCCCGAGTTCTTTACCCACTTTTGTGAATGCGGCAATGGCTTTTTCAATATGTGCTGGTTCGTGGGCTGCTGAGAGCTGCACGCGAATACGCGCCTGACCTTTGGCCACTACAGGATAAAAGAATCCAATTACATAGATCCCTTCTTGCAATAATCTGTCTGCAAAATCTTGTGAGAGTTTAGCATCATAAAGCATAACAGGCACGATAGCCGAATCTCCGTCTTTAATGTCGAAACCCGCAGCTTTAATACCGGTTTTGAATTGGTTGATGTTGGCATCCAATTTATCACGGAGCTCTGTAGTGCTGCTCAATAAATCAAATACCGCGATCGATGCGCCCACAATACTTGGAGCTAGAGAATTTGAAAATAAATACGGACGACTACGTTGACGCAACAATTCAATGATCTCCTTGCGACCTGTCGTGAATCCACCCATGGCTCCGCCCAAAGCTTTGCCCAAGGTACCGGTAATAATATCTACACGGCCAAGTACATTTTTCAATTCAATAGTGCCGCGGCCAGTTTGTCCAATAAATCCGGTGGCATGGCATTCATCAACCATCACCAATGCATTGTATTTGTCGGCTAAATCACAAATCTTATCCAATTGGGCTACGTAGCCATCCATTGAAAATACACCATCTGTTACAATAATCTTGAAACGCGCCGCAGAGGCTGCTTGAAGTTGAGCTTCCAAATCGGCCATATCGCTGTTTTTATAACGATAGCGCTGAGCCTTACACAAACGCACACCGTCAATAATGGATGCATGATTCAACTCATCGCTGATGATGGCATCTTGTTCGTTAAACAAGGGTTCAAAAACACCGCCATTCGCATCAAAAGCCGCAGCGTATAGGATGGTATCTTCTGTGTGTAGGAAGTCCGCGATTTTTTTCTCAAGGGTTTTGTGAATGTCTTGAGTACCACAAATAAAACGAACACTCGACATACCGAAGCCATGTGAGTCGATCGCTTTCTTGGCTGCTTCTAGCACGATAGGGTGGCTCGATAAGCCGAGGTAATTGTTGGCACAAAAATTCAAAACG
The DNA here is from genome assembly GCA_049318685.1 of Flavobacteriales bacterium. Classification (GTDB taxonomy): domain Bacteria; phylum Bacteroidota; class Bacteroidia; order Flavobacteriales_D; family Sanyastnellaceae; genus JAIXWP01. Next base: position 13,374 of record JBMOFW010000043.1, on the reverse strand, counting down.
GTTTTACCATCGCTGGTTTTAATTTCGGCGTCTTGAGGTGTAGTGATGATGCGTTCTTTTTTAAACAAACCGGCCTCTTGAATGGCGTTCAGTTCGTTTTTCAAATGATCTTGAAGCGATCCGTACATGGTACAGTATTTTTTTAATAATTACTTGAATAAACTCTCGCTAGCTTGCTTCGCTGCTTTTTGCTCGGCAATTTTTTTTGAGCCGCCTTCTCCGCGTCCATATTCTTTGTCGTCGATCAACAATACAATTTCGTAATGCGAGGCACCGCCTTCATTGCGATGGCTAACCACCTTGAATGATATAGTGCGTTTGTACTTCTGACCCCACTCGTGCAATTTAGACTTATAATCAACATCATCGTGGATTTTTGTATCCAGACCATGTTGCTTGAGAAGCTTCAATACAATGTCGCGTGTGGTGTTGTAACCTTTATCGAGGTAGACAGCACCAATTAAGGCTTCTAGCGCATTCCCCACAATGGAATCGTGCATTTCTTGACGTCCGAGATTCAGCACGAGCATTTCATCGACATGTAGTGTATAGCCGATCATATTGAGATTTTCGCGACGTACTACTTTGCTCTTCATTTTGGTCAGTTCACCTTCGGCGATCGAAGGATACTTTTTGTAGAGGTAGTGGGCTACGATTGAGTCGAGGATGGCGTCGCCAAGAAACTCAAGGCGTTCATTGCTGTTTTTGACACCTGGTTTGATTTTCGTGGCGGCACTGCTATGCCTGAGCGCTTGCTCATAGGTTGCGGTGTCGGTGATAGAAATACCAAAGGCGTCCTTAATGAACGCCTTTATTTGGTGGTTTGATTTTTTCTTAAAGAATTGAAGAAACTTCCAGTTCATCAGATTTTTCTGAAAATGGCCGAGGCATTGTGACCGCCGAAGCCGAAGGTATTGCTTATCGCTGCGCGAACAGGACGAGCTTGGGCCTTATTGAACGTGAAGTTGAGGTTTGGATCCAATTCCGGATCAGGTGTAGTGAAGTTAATGGTCGGTGGAATGAGGTCATTTTTCAACGCCAAAACAGTGGCAATGGCTTCAATCGCACCGGCAGCTCCCAACAAGTGACCGGTCATAGACTTGGTTGAAGAGATATTCAACTTATAGGCATGTTCACCAAAAACACTTTGAATGGCGCGTGCTTCCTGCACATCACCAAGCGGTGTAGAAGTTCCGTGAACATTGATATAATCGATTTCTTCGGGGGACATACCTGCATCTTCGAGTGCACAACGCATCACATTGCGAGCACCCAGTCCTTCCGGATGAGGAGCTGTGATGTGATAAGCGTCAGCAGACATTCCACCACCTACTATTTCGCAGTAGATTTTGGCGCCACGCGCTTTAGCATGTTCATATTCTTCGAGAATGAGACATCCAGCTCCTTCACCAAGAACAAAACCGTCGCGGGTTTGGTCAAATGGTCGAGAAGCCGTTGCAAAATTCTCATTGTTTTCGGAAAGTGCTTTAAGGGCATTGAAGCCTCCCACACCAGCCTCCGTGATTGCCGCTTCTGATCCTCCGCTTACAATGATATTGGCTTTACCCAATCGAATATAGGTAAAAGCATCAATCAATGCATTGGTACTAGAAGCACAGGCAGATACCGTAGAATAGTTAGGACCTCTGAATCCATAATTGATGGAGATATGCCCTGAAGCAATATCCGCAATCATCTTCGGGATGAAGAATGGGTTGAAGCGAGGTGTACCATCTCCTTTGGCATAATTGAAACACTCTTCTTGAAAGGTGAACAATCCACCAATACCCGACCCCCAAATCACGCCAACGCGATCTTTGTCAATGGTGTCGAGGTTCATACCCGAGTCTTGAATGGCTTCTTTTACAGCCACCAAAGCGTATTGGGTATAAGGATCCATTTTTCGTGCGTCTTTGCGCTCAATGTGGTCTTCCACATTGAACCCTTTCAACTCACAAGCGAACTTGGTTTTGAATTTCGACGCGTCGAAACGTGTGATAAGATTGGCACCACTCACACCACTAATCAAATTCTGCCAATAGTCATTGACAGTATTGCCCAGCGGTGTAAGTGCGCCAAGTCCTGTGATAACAACCCTTTTTAACTCCATAAAGGAAAGGATGTAAAGTCTCTAAATTACTTACCGTTTGCTTCGATGTAGTCAATTGCTTGACCTACAGTAGCGATTTTCTCAGCTTGATCATCTGGAATAGCGATGTTGAATTCCTTTTCGAATTCCATGATCAGCTCAACTGTGTCCAAAGAATCCGCACCAAGGTCGTTGGTGAAGCTAGCTTCACGAGTTACTTCAGCTTCGTCTACACCGAGTTTGTCTACGATGATAGCGGTTACTTTCTTTGCGATTTCAGACATTGTAATAATTTTTTAAAAGGTTAAATGCGGCGTCAAAAGTAAAGTTTTTCGCTCGTATCCAAACAATTTTTGAAAAATCATCCTTTTCGTCAGGGTTGAAATAGGTTAAATACGCTGAAAATCAATAGATAAGCAATTTATCTGGGTGGTAATTGAGGTATTCTTTAGCTTTGTGGACCTTAACTCGTTGATGCGCCCTTATGAAATGTAAAGTGTACTTGTCTGATGAAGGATTCGGGCATATTGTCCGTCAAAGGGCTGTATTGGAGGCCATGCGTGGCTTGCGGTCAGATATTCACTTTGTAATTCAAACACATCAGCATTTGGCTACGGCAAAGAAGTATATCCCTTTTGCTGAGCCGATAGATCGCTTCAACAACATTATTTGGCATAAAAAGGACAATGGTTCGCCGGATTCTGCTGCCATTGCTCGGGGATATGCTGATTACCCAGAACGCAGCGATGTCTTTATTCAACGCGAATTGGCGGAGTTTGACTATGATTTTGTAATTTCTGATTTTGTATTCGAAGCGTTTGAAGTAGCCATGCTAAAAGGCGTGCCCGCTTTTGGTGTTGCACATTTCACCTGGGATTGGTTTTTCTCGAAAATTTATCCTCCGGCGGTTTCGTCCGATCTTATTCACCGTTTCATCCGCCAAGTGGGTTTTGCCAATCGCCTTTATTTTCCACCATTCACACCCGACGAAATTCTCACCCATTATGGGGATCAATGTTTTGAAGTGCCCCTCATCATGAAAAGGGAAGTGGATCACAAAACGGTTGAGGCCAATAATGAGGTGAAAATACTGATTGCAGATAGCGGTGCCGGCGTATTGGCACGCTCTATTCAAAAAGCATTAATGTCAGCAGAATCCATGTCCGGTTTCCGATTTTTCGTTTCCGATAAATTCAACGTGCCCAATAGCAATGTGAGTTACATTCCGCAAGATCAGCTGATGATTGACTATATCTCAGATATGGATTTGGTTATTGGTAGGGCCGGATTCAACACTATTTCTGAGTGTATCGGTATGCGGACGCCTATGCTGTTACTCGGAGAAGCGCTCAATCCGGAAATGAGTGAAAATTTACTTCAACTTAAGAAAGGACGTCTCGCTTCTTTCATTTCAATGGCTACTTTTGAACACGATTTGCAGGGTTTTTTACCGCAATTCATGCAGCACGAATATCCCATGATCAAGAAAGCAATGGACGAACACCGAATTGAAACCAACGGAGCGGAAGTTATCGCTCGTGACATACTTTCGCGCTTATGAGAATCATTGCAGTAATACCGGCACGTGGAGGTTCGAGGCGTCTACCAGGAAAAAATATTTTCCCTCTAAACGGCATGCCGCTCATGGCATACACGATCAACGAATGCAAAAAATCTCTTTACATTAACGAAATCTATGTGAGTTCGGATGATGAGGCGATATTAAAAGTAGGAGAGGAGTTTGGAGCGATAGCGCTGAAAAGACCTGCCGAGCTAGCTGATGACAAAACACCAAAAATTGTTGCCATTCGACAAGCGGTGAAAGATCCAAAAGTACTGAGTACCGGTGAACCGGATTATGTGGTTATCCCTCAAGCGAATTCACCTCAAATAAAAGCTGAACAAATAGACAAGGGGATTAAGCTGTTGCTCGATCATAATTTATGGGAAGTCATGAGCACAGATGCCAATGGTGTCCAAAATGCGGCGTTTCGCATTGTGAAGTACAACGCGCTGTTCAATGAATTTTTGAGCGCGCATTGTGGTTTTGTGGTAGCAGAAAATATAGACGTACATACCCTTGATGACGTCAAGGCGCTTGAACACAAAAAGCAATAATTGAAATTTAAAAAAAGAAAATAAACATGTTCGTTATCTCAGAAATTTTCCCACAACACGGCGGTAGTCTTGAAGTGGCTGAACAAATGATTCTTCAAAGCAAAATGGCAGGCGCCGATGCTGTAAAAGTACAACTCTATGGTGCAACCCAGTTTGGTGCCGAGCGTGCATACCTCGAATTGAAAAAGGACGGTTTGAAACGCTTGAATGATTATGCAAAAAATGTGGGAATTGCCTTGTTTGCAACACCTTTCAGCATGGATCGTCTTGATTGGTGCTTGGAATTGGATTTGCCTTACTTGAAAGTGGCAGCGCGCATGCACCGCGAATTTCCGGAATTAACTGCAGCGATAATGAGCCATAAAAAACCCACCTTTGTCTCCATTCCGAGTGATATGAATCCAGATGAAGTGGAAAAATTTGATCATGCGACCTATTTGTATTGCGTTGTAAAATACCCTACACGCGTTGATGAATTTTCAATGCCTGATTTCAATAATAGTATTTTCCATGGTATTTCCGATCACACGTTGGGAAATGCGGGCGCTCTTTTCGCTTCGGCGCATGGTGCGAAATATCTCGAGAAACATTTTACGCTCCGCAAATCGTTTCAATATGAAACGGAGAAAGCGCATTTGGGATCAATGGATATGCAAGATTTGATCGAAATAAAAAATACGGCATTCGAATTTGAACGCATTCGCAAAGTGCTCAACATGGACTAATATGGGAATTTCCGTTGTGCGTTTTTTTAAGCAATGTCTCCATTCGACAGATCGCTCTTCGGATGAATACCTTGCAGGAAAATGTCTGCGGGAAAATAGTTCGTATCGTCTCGATGTCTCTTCCGAAACCGATCGAATGCTCGGTTTTCGCGAAATGAAGCGGGTGTGGACTCGTTGGAAATCGCCCAAGAGAGGCTTGATTCCTATGGACAAAGAAACGTCTGTCGCTGTTCTTTCATCAAACGAGGCAAACCAAGATATAATCATCTATTATATTGAAAGATCTGCCTCAAAAAAAATAGGCGTTTGGATTTCCAAAGACGATCTATGCGGTGATCCCGAGTTTTCATTTTTTGAATTCTCCCTTTTTTGGTTCACTGCTTTAGGGTGGTCTTTGGGTATTTTTATCAAATCTTCTTCGCGTGCCAACAGGGCGTTATTGATTCGAGAAATTTATGAAAATGCAATTCTTGTCAATGAAATTCAAGCGCGAGGCCTGAAGCATATCTATCATTTTGTACCATATGAAAAAGACGCGAATGTGTTTTCATTGTTGATGAAAAAATTACAAGTGAAGTGCACATTTATTCCTTCTGCCGGTCCAATTAGCAAGCACAATCATACCATGATAGCGGATGAAATAGTGCTCGTTACGCCATATCAGATGGAGGAATACGAAAGAAAATGGAAGGATCAGATACGGTTTGAAAAATTACTACGATGGATTCCTGAACGGGCTTTCACCTATATTGATTTGTATAGAAATAGGACTTTTCAATTTCACGAAAAAACAATAGGTTACTATTCGCATGGAAGCTGGGTGCGACTGAAACATAAGCATCATTCTGCTGAATTGGCCGCGAAGAAGGAAGAATGGATTTTATCCCTATTAAAATTGTATGTGGAATCGCATCCAGATGTGAACCTAATCATTTTTCCGCATCCACGAGAGCGAAAGACGGAGTTGCTTGAAGAGACCAAAGCATATTATTCGAAGCATGTGGGCGTTGACAGAGTAGCAATTTCTTCCAATGAGAAATCGTCTGCAGAATCTTTTGATCAAGTCGAATTGGCGGTAGCTGCCTATTCTTCTATAGTTTATGAGCGTTTGTTTTGTGGATTTAAGATGATCATTGGCAGTCAGGAGAGAACTGGATTTCCAATGGAAAATAGTTCCTTAAGTCAAATTGTTTTTTACAATTACAGTGAAATGGAACATTTTGTTGATGATGCTTTTGGAATGCCAAATGACGCGTTCTTTAAACAATACGGCATTGATAGTTTCCATTACAGCAATTATTCTTTTTAGACCCGCATGCAAACATCAACACGATATGATAGGCAAGTCATTCTTCCATTTGTCGGAGTTCATGGGCAACAGGTATTACAAAATGCTTGGGTCGTTGTTATCGGAGTGGGCGGATTGGGTTGCCCCGCAGCGGTTGCGCTAGCCGGAGCCGGAGTGGGTCGACTTACGCTTGTGGATCCCGATAGTGTATCTCTATCGAATCTACACCGTCAAATGATTTTTTCCAATGAGGATATTGGTAAAAAGAAAGTGGAAGTGGCAGTCGAATTTCTAAGAAATAGAGCTGGTCATATCCAGATAGATGCGTTGAATTGCGCTGTAGAAGAGACAGAACATCTTGATTTTTGGGAAAACTGTAATGTAATCATCGACGGGACTGATAATTTTCAAGCTAGGTTTTTTATTAACGACATGTGCGCAAAACACCACAAACCACTCATCTATGGTGGTGTTTTTCAAACTCAGTTTCACATAGCGATTTTTCACAAGACCAATGCCGGAGGTCAGTCGTTTGATTTGCGCGATTTATATCCATCGCTTGATTCGGCGCAAACAGCGAAAAGTTGTAACCTTGCAGGGGTTTTGCCGACCACGACCGGTGTGTTGGGAAATATCCAAGCACAATGGGCCTTGGCCTGCTTAATTGACTTGAACGTGCCGATTGGCCAATTGATAGTGATGGATTTAATGACGATGAATGCAAGCGCCATTGCCATGGTTTCGAGAGAATCCGATGAAAATAACACGAAAGAGCTTTCTATCATGATAAAAGAAATAACCGTTGACGAGTTGGCAGACTTGCGCGAAGCAGGTGCTCCATACACTTTAATTGATGTTCGCGAAAATGATGAATTTGATGCTTGCGAAATGGGCGGCACATTAATTCCCATGTCAGAAATGGGTACGCGGTGGAGCGAAATTCCTAAGGATGGCCGTGTAATTATTCACTGCCGCTCCGGAATGCGCAGTGCCAATGTTATAAGGTTTTTACAAGAGCAACAAGGCTACTCCAATTTAGAAAATTTGAAAGGCGGTATTTTGGCGTGGATAGCGAAATTCGATCCGACGAAAAAGACATTTTGACTATGAAAATCCTCTACGTCTGCACCCATCCGCATATCAATATTGCCGAACATAGCGGGCCCGGAACGCATGTGCGCGAGGTAATTGAAGCATTGCGAAATGAAGGGCAAGAAGTATCGATCTATGCAGCAGGTGGAGATCAAATTGGAACTAACCTTCCGCAAGCATCAAATCGAGCCAAATCATCCTTGCGCAAGTGGATACCCCGTTTCATTTGGGAGTCACTCAAAGAGTTTCAATTATTGAGACACAATCGTCGAATGATTGCCGTGTTGCAAGAAGTAATTCAACGCGAACAACCTGATATGGTATATGAACGTGCCTACTATCTTCAAACGGCCTGCTCTATTCTTTGTCATCGTATGGGGATAAAGCATATCATCGAAATCAATGCGCCATATCCCGAGGAAAAGAAAGCAATGCAAGGTGCTGGCTGTTTTCATTTTTTGAGTAAACGGTCTGAGCGTCAACAAGTAGAATTATCTTCCAAAGTGATTGTCGTTTCATCGGCCTTGAAAAATTATTTACAGAAGAAAAATCAGGTAGACGCTACTAAAATCGAAGTGATTCCGAATGCGGTGCGTCACGATTTTGGAAAAAATCGAAATGCACTTTCTGTGCAGTCAAAATGGAATATTCGTGAAGGTGATTTTGTAATTGGCTTTGTAGGTTCGATTTTTCCATATCATGGCGTTGACCGATTGATCGCTGCTTTTGCTTCATTGCAAAATCACACGCAATGGCCAAAACTCAAATTGCTCATTGTAGGAAACGGGGAAATTTTACCTCAGTTGAAAAATATGTCGGATAGCTTGGGTTTATCTGATCGTGTTGTTTTTACTGACAAGGTGCCACATGATGAGGTGGCTTCTTATATTGAATGCATGCACGTGGCTGTGATGCCTCACTCGAATTGGTACGGCTCTCCAGTGAAAATATTTGAATATGCGGCTTTGAAGAAAATGGTCATTGCGCCAAACAATGTTCCTGTGCGTGATGTCATGGTGGATGGGGAAGATGGTCTTCTTATTAGCGATGATCAAGAAGAGTTGAATCAGGCATTACGAAAAACACTTGATGCTGAGTCGGCAGTGCACACCATGGCTTTGAATTTTCATACCAAAGTCATGGCGTCTTACACTTGGCAAAGAGTTGGACAAAAAATTTTACACTTATGAAAATTTTAGTGATTTGTGATGGTATTACTCCATTTGTCACAGGTGGAATGCAAAAGCATACGGCTAATTTGGTGAAGTACATGGTGCGCAGAGGCCATCAGATCGAGCTTTTGCATTGCGTCAAAGTCGGTGTAGATCTTCCCAAGCATGCTGAGGTGGCTGAAAGCCTTGGATTAGAGGAGGGAGCATTCGTAAGTCGAAGCTTTTACTTTCCTTCGATGGGCGTATTACCTGGCCATTACTTGAAAGAATCGTATGCGTATTCCGGCAAATTGCTCGATCACGTGAAAGATAGATTGAATGACTTCGATTTGATTTATGCGAAAGGATTCTCCGCGTGGAAATTTATCGAACAAAAAAAGAAGGGTGTAAAGATGCCCCCAATCGGCGTTAAGTTTCATGGATATGAGATGTTCCAACGATTGGATGGGTGGAAGCAGAAATTTCGAGCTTGGATGTTGCGTGGCGCGGTACAATGGAATAATGTCAATGCGGATTTTGTATTTTCCTATGGGGGAAAAATCACCGATATAATTCAGAGAATAGGTGTTGAACGGACGCGGATCATTGAAGTGCCTAGTGGTATTGATGAATCATGGGTGCTTCCGGACGTACCGTCAAGAGTCGGGCCCATTCATTTTTTATTTATCGGTCGTTATGAAAAACGAAAGGGAATTGAGGAGATCAATCAAGTAGTTGCAAATTGGTCTGATTCGAGCGAGGTCGATTTTCAATTTATAGGCAATATTCCACAATCCATGAGAATCAAAAAAGACAATGTGGTCTATCATGGAGAAATTAAAGATGGAAGATTGATAAAGGAGATCATGGATAGTTGTGATGTGCTTTTGGTGCCATCGCACAGTGAAGGAATGCCGAATGTGATTTTGGAAGGAATGTCGAGGGGAATGGCGATTCTCGCAACAGACGTTGGAGCCGTTTCTGCGCTTGTCAGCGAAAAGAATGGAGTGCTGATTGAGCCGTTGCAGATAGAAGCCCTAAACGCTTCAATGAGAAGATTATCGGAATGTAAAAGAGCGGATTTAGCGGTATTGGGAAGGCAATCGCTTGCATTGGTCAAATCAAGTTATGGATGGGCTTCCATCGCCGAAAAATTGGAGAATGAATTACATTTGCGCCACCTTAACCGATCATGAGCAACAAAGCGTCCGTTTATTTCCCCAATCTAAATGGGCTCCGATTTTTCGCAGCGCTCATCGTTGTTTTGACGCATGTTGAATTAATCAAACAGTATATTCCTTATACTACAAATTGTCAGGAGCAGTCGATGCTCATGTCGCCACATCCGATTAAATCAATCATGTTGGGAGAAATAAAGTGGTTTTCTCCCTTGATCACTCAGGCCGGAGGAATAGGCGTAAATTTATTTTTTGTTCTTTCCGGATTTCTCATCACATACTTACTTTTTGTAGAAAAAAGGCGTTTCGGAACAATTGCCATTAAGGCTTTTTATATCCGTCGAATCCTCCGGATATGGCCGCTTTACTACCTTTTGGTATTGCTAGGTTTTTTCATATTGCCAAATTTCGCGCTGTTTTCGATTCCGGACCAAGACCCGAATGTGCATAGATGGTTTTGGCAAAACTTTCTGCCGTATTTTTTTCTTTTCCCCAATTTAGCGCTATCCATGTTCATGCTTGCCGCGCCCAACATCGGACAGTTGTGGTCAATAGGAGTGGAGGAGCAGTTCTATGGAATCTGGCCTTGGATCATAAGAAAATCAAAGAATTTCATTCAAACTATTTTTTGGTTTATTGTTTTTTTATTGATAATCAAAGGGGTAGTCTTGTATTTGGCCGATCACAGTGGCATCGAAGGTCTGAGAACGTTAAAGCGGTTTATGGCGATGTTGAAATTGGAAAGCATGGCTTTAGGCGCGGTCGGTGCGTGGTTGATTTTTGAAAAAAAAGAAAGTCTATTGAAAATAGTCTATCATCCTGTTGTTTTTTGGGGGGCTATGCTTGGAATACCCATTTCTGTTTACATAATCCCGGCTTACCTGCAAACAGCAGCCTATCTTCCTCAAGCAGTAATGTCTTTGGTCATTATTTTGAATTTAGCGACAAATGTGAAGTACGCGCTCACACTTGAAAATAAAGTGCTCGATTGGCTCGGGAAAATCTCGTATGGCATCTATGGCTATCACATGTTGATCGTTACTTTGGTGTTGAATTTGGCAAAACATGGCTGTCATTGGGGGCATCCTCAAGGAAGTTTATACCAGGACTTAACCGTTTGGCAAAATGTAGTCATCTACACATTGGTCATTATACTGACCATTGGAGTTGCCTCGATTAGTTATCTTTACTTCGAATTACCCTTCATAAGACGAAAAGCGCGGTCAACGAAAGTAGTCAGCGGTGAAAAGGGTCTATAAGATATGTTTAAAACGGTTACGGTCATATTAATCATGTTGAGCATATTTATTAGCTCATACGTGTTCTTCAAAATTCCTTTTGAAGCCTACTTCGGGTACGCCGTGTTCGTTCTCTATTTTCCGGTTTTTTTTGCTAAGTATGGTATTCCGCGAGCACCTGTCTTGCTCTTCTTGCCGTTGTTTTTGACTGGAGTGTTGTTTGTATTTATTGGGTTAAATACGTCACAACAATTCTATAAAGTATTTATCGGATTTTTTGCGTCGGTTCTTTTCTATCACTACGTCGTCGAACTTTTTGCTTTCAATATCAAAGAACTCTTTCGGATATACATGAAGGCGTCATATTATGTCTCGATTTTGGGGCTTATTCAGTTGATGTCCTACTTGGTCGGATTTAAATTTGGATATGACTATTCGTGGCTGTTGAATAAATGGGGATTCATTCCCGGTGGATTGGGAATTCGGGTCAATTCTATTTTTGGAGAACCAGCTTATTTCGCCGCAACGATTTCGCCGGCTTTCTTTGTTGCTGTCTATAATTTTACTGTAGCTGAACCTCTTTTCGTAACAAGAAAGCAGAGTATTGTCATTGGGTTGGCTTACTTGCTCACCTATTCTAGCCTGGGTATTTTAGGTATATTCTTGACCACGCTATTCTTGCTTATCAATCTCGGATTCTTTAGATATGCGATTCTTTTCGTGCCTTTGTCCATTTTCATTTTCGACTACTCCTATGAAAATGTGGCCGAGTTTAGAGAGCGATATGACGGTACGTTTGAAATATTTTCAACGGCAAATTATAAAAGCTACGACATCAATGGTAGTAGCTTCGTGTTGTACAATAATTATCACGTTGCTCTTGAGAATTTTAAACGAAATCCTCTATTTGGGACCGGACTTGGATCACATCCTGTGGCGTTCGATAAATATAGTTTGACGAATTTGGAAGGAGCGGTGAATATCGACTTTAATAAAATGGACGCCAATTCCATGTTTCTTCGACTCATGTCGGAAACGGGTATCTATGGGCTTTTTGTAATGATTTTCTTTATTTTCAAATGTTGGGTCTGGCGACAGCGAACAACCGACAATAGTATGTGGGTGATGTCAAATGGCATTGCTGTAATGATATTGCTCTACATGATTCGACAAGGACACTACTTCCTGAATGGGTTTCCATTCTTTTTATGGATGTTTTATTATGTTTATGTGGAGAATGTCAAACTTCGCGCTGCTAGCGCAGAAGCGCAGCAATCTGAGATTGAGCAGAACGCCATCTCTTCAAGTCCCAATGCCCCAGCGCATATAGAATAGCTCCTTTTTTCCAGTACACCTCAATGTTACGTCGGTAGATCATTAGTGATTGGCGATCATCGGCCAAAGAACCCGGAACGGTGATGTGGTGAAATGAATAGTGCTGCTTTATCAAATCGGCACATTTTTTATTGACTGAAAACAAGGTGTTATTGGGGGAAGCAAACACATTCACGCGGATTCCCAAGTTCTCTTCTATGCGTTTTTTTGCATCCACCAATTCGTAATGAAGCGCCGGCTCATCCATCTCATTATTGAGTCGATGGCTCGCTGAATGCGCGCCAATGACATGACCTTGTTCTTGTAAAATTCTGAGATCTGTCCAACTCATCGCCGTGATGTCTTCTTTTTCATGATCAATTGTTCGATCGATGATTGGCCGAATATGGGTTTGATAATAATTGGCTTGATCGTCACTTTCAATAAAATCAGGAACAACAAAATAGGTAGCTTTTTTTCCTTGGGACGCTAGCCATTGAGCAGTATGAAAATTGTTTTTCAGCCCATCATCAAAAGTGAGTGTATAATAAGGCCCGTCCTTATAATGCGATGTCATGAATTGTTCCATTTCGGAAGCGTGCAAATAGGTATATCGTTGATCCAAAAAATCAACAATCTTTTTAAAATCCGCAATCCGATCAGCAGGAGTAGAGTGCATGCAAATAACCAATAATTCACTTGACACCGGCTTCCGACCGAATATACGTTCGGTATGTCCTAAGATATTTTTTACTTTCTGCGCTATGCTCATATTACCATGTATCTATATCACCGCGTTCAATGTGCCAATCAGCCCAATTGGTTTCTATTTTGCCTGACTTGGCCTTGGCTATAAAGTAGATTTTACGATCTATTTTTTTGAAACCTCGTTTTGTAATCTGTTCAATCAATTCCGCATTGAGTGCATTGGCAGCATAACTCATCATAGTGGCACTGCAATGTTTACGGATAGCATTTTCAAATCTTGTCCAGGCGTGAAATCGAAATGCGTCGTCCTTAGTTGTAAATACTGCTTTGCCCACAACGATTTCTTGAATAATCTTTTTGCGAACCTGAACCTTAAATTCAAAAAGAGCTTGCTCTGATCCTTCATGGTAAGCAAATCGAAAATGAGGTTCGTGCTGATCGGCAAATCGATACTCGTCCATGGCCTGACTTTG
>JBMOFW010000042.1:0-16357 GCA_049318685.1 Flavobacteriales bacterium | reverse complement strand
CGACGCTCTTCCGATCTGGGGTGGTGGCTCGTTTGGATCTGTTGGCGGTGGCGCCATCATTTCCATGTTGACCTCAACCTCTACTTCATTGATGTTTTCCTCTACTTTGGCAAGTAGCACAGGGGCTATAGCCGCGGCGGTGGCAATCAATACGGTTGAAATCAACGCAATGGCCAAAACCCGTGAGTATCCTTTTCGGAGTTGGTATGCGCCATATGCCTTGTTCTTGTCTTCGAAAACAAGGTTGTTGCGCACGCCACTGAGTAGGTTGTTCCAACCTGACTCAAACCCAAGTAGTCCAATCAAAATTGCAACTACTATGATGACAATCATTGAGGTCATGTGCGTTTTTTTTAAAGGTTTCTGATCGGTTGTACAGACGACTAACCAGAAGGTTCAATTAATTTTTTCCTAATCCGAGCTCGACTTCTTTTTGGCGGGCAGCAATTTTCTCGCTATCACCCATATCGATGATTGCGCGCTTCTTTACATTGGTAATATTCAATTCATCCATCACGTTGATCACATTGCGGAATTTGGTGGTTGGCATTGTTTTTACAACCACGAACGGCGCTAATGAATCTCCGGTGATTTTGGCGTATTGAATTTTGTAAATCGAATCGTTGATTTCTTGAGAAGTGAGTTTTTCTTTCAAAAATGTGACTTGATCATTGATCACTTTGTTGCGATCGATGAGCAAGGTTCTCAGACCATCTTTTGAATAATCTGTTTTGAAAATAGGTGTGCTATCAGGGGTGAACTTACCGAGGTAGTAAAACAAATACTCGTCTGACTCTCCAACAAGGAGTGTGGTAGCGAGTTCATCTGCTACTTTGGTTTGTAATTCCTTATCAGTTTCTTCCTTTGGATAGAAGATTTCCATTGCTTTTGGCTTGCTGAGGGAGGTAGCCAAGATGAAGAAGGTCAACAAAAGGAATGCAAGGTCTACCATGGGCGTCATATCCATGTGAACGTGTCCTTTCTTGGCTTTTTTCTTCTGGTGCTTGCCACCGCCACCACCGCCGCCATCTATAATTTCTGCCATGTTTTGGGTTCTTTTTTAGTTGGGGTTGTGGTTTAATTTGAGTCCGCAGCCACTACGGTTTCATCGCCTGATTCCAAGCTAGTCACCATGTTGAACTGATAAATGGAGTTTTCACGGAAGATATCAATCACCTTTTCTACTTTTTCGTAGTCGGTGTCGCCATCTGCCTTGATTGCATATCGGATACCTTCTTCACCGCGTAGTTGATCTTGGGTCAAGCCTTTTTTACTCCATACATCCAAATAGGCTTCGTATCCAGAAAGGATCCAAGCGCCAAGTTGGTTGTTGAGTGAGTCAACCGGAATGCCGGCATCTTCGCGGGCATCAAGGGCCTGTTTGGTTTTATCATCACCGGCAACGTATTGCTCAAGGCGTTCGATGGGTTGTCCAAACGTGCCCATGATAGCAAAGCGATTGATGGTTTGCTCGCTTACCTTGATGTTGGGGTTGCGAACAAGCATTCTTTCGAGCATTGCTTTTTTTACGTCTTTACCGTTGATATCAAAGAACACACGTCCCTGATTGTCGATGGTTACCTGCAACACTTTTTCGGGCAAAGCCAATTCAGATGTTGATTTTGGGGTATCGACAATTACAGGTTCATTAGGCCTAAACTTCGCCGTAAGGATGAAGAAAGTAACCAACAAGAAGCCCAAGTCAACCATGGGCGTCATGTCCAGGCTGGGGGCACTTTTTGGTATTTTTACTTTAGGCATAATTCTCTTTTTTATTTAATGAATAGAAAAGCGAATTAGTGCTTAGCAGCGAAAGATTGCGCTACAGAGAATCCAGCTTCGTCGATGCCATAAGTAAGGCTGTCGATACGAGTGCTGAAGAAGTTGAAGAAGATGATTGCGATAGCAGAAGCCATGATACCGAGGAAGGTATTTACAAGAGCTTCAGAGATACCGAGAGAAAGGGCTGTTGCATCAGGAGCGCCGGCAGTAGCCATAGCTTCGAACGATGAAATCATACCTTTTACTGTACCCAAAAGTCCAACAAGTACACCGATAGATGCAGATGTCGAAAGGATAACCAAGTTTTTAGAAAGCATTGGCAACTCTAAAGAAGTCGCCTCCTCAAGCTCTTGCTTGATTGCGGTAACTTTAGCTTCTTTATCCATATCAGCATCATGTTCTACGCTCTTATATTTCGTTAAACCTGCACGAAGTACGGCAGCAACAGAACCTCTTTGTTTGTCGCAAGCAGCAATGGCTTGGTCAATTTGGTTGTTGTTGAGCATGGTGCGCACATTGCGAATGAATTTGTCAACGCTACCTTTTCCTTTCGCTTTTGTCAAGCTAATAAAGCGCTCAAAAGTGAAAATGAAAACGATAAGGTTTACTGTAATGAGGAGTGGTACGATGAAACCACCTTTGTGAATTGTACCAAGGATGTTGAGTGGGTGACCTTTGATTGGGTCGCCACCTTCGAAGTTGGCTTCATTTCCAAGTACAAACATGTACAAGAGGATACCCACAACGAGTGCAATTGGAATTGCGATGTAGGGGAAAATCGAGCTAAAGTCGGTACCAGACTGCTTTTGCGTGTTGCTCATAACAAAATTTAATTTAAGGGGTTGTTACAGATTATAGGTTTGATTTGGGTTTAACTTAACAATAGGGCGCCAAACATAATAAAAGTTCTGTTAGCATCTGTCAATGAAATGTTGTGCTTTTCATTAAAATGCAGTCATTGACTTCATTCCTAATTTGGTGGCTTCTACGAAATTGCTACGAACGCCTGAAATTTTCGCAAAAAAGATGGAGAACTGTCTTGAATAGGAGTTCAACGGTCGAAAAAAATACATTAACGGAAAATGACTTAATACAAGTCGGCCTGTGAGGAACGAACAAAGCGGCGCACTGCATAGGCTGTCGCTAACCAAGAAACGGTTAAACCAGTGAGAATAATGCCTGCGATCAGGAACATGAAACGAAGGTTTTGAGATAGAATATCCACAACATCGTGAAGAGGTTCGCGCAGATAGAATAAAAGTCCGGCAAGAATAGTAAGTGCGAAAATGGAAGAGATCAAGCCGAACCAAAGGCCTTTTTTGAGGAAGGGCTTTTGAATAAACCAGTGTGTAGCCCCGACAAGTTGCATCGACTTGATGATAAAACGTTGAGAGAACACGGCCAATTCAATGGTGTTTACAATGAGCACCACAGCGATAATCAAAAAGAGGATTCCAACAACGAAAAGTCCAAGTCCCCATTTGCCTATATTTTCATTGACTTGCTGGAGAAGGCCTTTTTGGTAGACTGTTTCCTGCACTATGCCCGCGTTGTCGATTTGAGCAATCATGCCGTCAAGACTATCCAGGGCGGAGAATTCGGGATTGATTTTAATATCGATGGAAGGCGGCAGTGGGTTGTAGCCAAGGAAGTCGACGAATTCTTCGCCGAGCTCGTTTTGCATAGTTTGCGCCGCTTGTTCTGCGGAGACGTAAGTAACAGCTCCCGCAAACGGCTTTCCTTCGATTTCTTTTTTAAACACCAGAATTTCGTCTTCTTGCAGTCCTTCTTTGAGGAAAAGTTGAACGGTAAGCTGTTCTTTAAAATGGTTGGTCACAGCATTGGCTACAAGAAGGAAAATAAACAGAACGCCCACCATGGTAAGCACCAATGTGATGCCTACTACGGTAGAGAATGAGGAAATAGTACTTCCACCTGTTTTAAAGAGCGATCTGCCCATAGCCATGTGCGATCTTATTTCACTTCAACCACTTCACCTTCGAAGTAGAGGTTTTCACCAGCCAAAGGGTGGTTGAAATCAATAACAATGGAGTTGAGTTTTACTTCGGCAATTACACCTTGCACAGTGTCGCCATCGGGCGTGTGCATAGGAACGACTTCACCTTCGGCAAACATGTCGTCGTCAAACTGGCCGTCTTCATCAAGGAATTCAGATTTAGGAAATTCCATATAGAAATCCTCTTCTTCTTCTCCGTATGCATCGGCACAGGCGATGGCCACGGTGAATTTATCACCGGCTTTTAAGCCGCGAAGAGCATCTTCGAATTTGGATAACATGGGGTCTTCCCCGAATACAAAATTCATTGGCTCTCCGCCGGTGGTTTGTTCAACGATTTCACCGTCGGGGCCGTCGATGAATAGGGTGTAGTGCACATCGACGTGCTTGCCATTTTCAATAGTCATATTATCCGATCTGTTTGATTTTAATTTTTTGACCCACAGCCAATTTGTTTTCTTTCAAGCCGCTGTTGAGTTTTTTCAATTGCTCGATAGAAACTCCGTCGTATTTGCTGGCGATTTTCCAAAGCGTATCACCAGGTTGGACTGTGTAGTATTTGTATTTTGGTGCAGCCTCTTTTTTCGGCGTTTCTTTTTTGATAGGAGCAGGGGCTGCTTGTGTGGTTTCCTCTGTGCGTTCTTCTTCTTGTTGTGGGCTCACTTCGCGATTTGCGTCCGTCTTCTCGGCAGTGCCTTCAGATTCTTCTTTTTCCACCGTGATGGTTTTTTTCACTTTGGTTTGAATCTTCAAACTTTGACCAGGAACTATTTTAGAACCTTTGATTTTGTTCCATTTTTTTAGCTCCGCAAGGCTCACGTTGTATTTATCAGCAATTCCACCAAGAGATTCGCCTTTTTTCACTTTGTGATTTTTCCAACCTTCTTCCCACACCACTTTCTTCGCACCGCTATCGGACGTAGAATTGGAGTTGCTGGCGTAAAGGACTTCTGGTTCGGGACGAGAAATTTTGCTTTGTTCGTATACCAGGTCTTCGTTTGCGATAAAAAGACCTACTTTATCTACTGGGAGAATTAAGTAGTGTTTGCGTCCGTTGTCTGGAACTTCTTTGAGTTTGTAGGTGCCGTTGAGGAAGGCAATCTGATCAACAGGCAATCCCAATACACGCGATAATGCGTTGAATTCAATACGCGATTGAACACCAACGGTATCCGTTTCGAAGAAGGTAGTTTGTGGAGCTTTTGGGTAGATGTTGTGTTCAGAAGCGTAGTTCATCACGTAATTTACCGCGATGAAAGCAGGCACATATCCTTGTGTTTCTTTTGGAAGGAAAGGTTTAATTTCCCAGAAGTCACGTTTACCACCCGATCTGCGAATGGCCTTGTTCACGTTTCCGGGACCGCTGTTATAAGCAGCCAAAGCGAGCTGCCAATCGCCGAATGTGTCATAGAGAAAGCGCAGGTATCTGCATGCCGCATCAGTTGATTTGTACGGGTCGAAACGCTCGTCTTGGTAGCTATTTACTTCAAGGCCGTACATTTTACCTGTGCCCACCATGAATTGCCACAATCCACCTGCACCGGCAGAGGAAATGGCAGTTGGATTGAGCGCAGACTCTACGATGGCGAGGTATTTCATCTCCATCGGGATTTGGTATCTAGCGAGCGCTTCTTCAAACATAGGGAAGTAGAGCTGCGACATGCCCAATACTTTGGTTGTGATATCGCGTCGTCGCACAGCGTAAAGGTCTATAAATCCTTGAACGGTGCCGTTGTATACGAGATCGAATGGAGTTTCCTTGTCGAGGGCTTTCATGCGCTGAGCTGTGATCTCCGGAGAGAAAGTAGGGATTTGATCCGGAGCGTAGCCATATGCGTTGAGCAGATTTGGATCTGCGCTGAAGCAGAAATGATTGAGGTAGCTCGCCATGAGCACCTTGTCGATTTCCTGCATCGCAGGGTCATCAGCAGTTATTTTGAGATCACCGGCGGTGTTCGGCACGGTGTCGTTTTGAAGGGCAGCGTTGGCCACAGTTCCAGCTGTGAACAACAAAAAGAATAATGTAATCCTCTTCATGATTTCCTGATTTCCTTGCGTGGTTGAAAAATTGGTTTGCGATGATAATAAATTCATCGTTTAGTCGGGCACTTTGGCACAACGAAAAGTACGTTACTAAATTGCTAGGGTTTCAAGGGATTCGACGAAAGGGAATTTTTTAGTTTTGAACAGAGTTATTAATAGGACAGACCGCTCAAATTATTTAAACTCAGCGTAATTCCACTTCCCTCCCATCTTTTCCGCAATGAAGGTTTTCGCGTGTTCGTAGACGTTTTCCTGCGATTTGAACCAAAGGATTTTATACATGTCTGATTCCACTATTTGTGTCGTCAAGGTTACGATTTCAATGCCGTGAATAGGTTTTTTTTCTATTTGAAGCTGCACGATATGATCTAAGCTTTCCTGTTTATCGCGATATGTGATTCCGTCGCGGATGATGATATTTTGTCTTTTTCTTATCATGAAATGTTGACTGGACGTGAGATTAAAAAAACAGAGTCATGTTTGGAATTTATTGTAACTCAATTTGCTTATTGGCCGTTAAACTTCTTTAGGAATGTAATAATTGATGTTAAAAAAACACATACAGGCAACATTTGGATAACAACAGGAGTTAGCTTGATATAACCGAACAGCGATGAAGACCCTATTTTCCCTTATTGAATCCCTTCGCCGGATAGAGTTGCGATTCAACGATGCCTTTGGATGGTTTTTTACCAATGGACAAAAGGCGGAGTAAACACTAGAGTTCTATGCACACGTTTTGAGGCTCTGTAAAAAAGCGCAAGGCTTCAAAACCGCCTTCTCGTCCTATGCCTGAGCTTTTTACGCCACCGAAAGGAGTACGTAAATCGCGCAATAGCCAACAATTTACCCAAACAATACCCGACTCCAATTCACTCGCCATGCGATGTGAACGATTAAGATCACTTGTCCAAAGCGTCGCAGCCAAGCCGTATTGGGTGGAGTTAGCACGTTCTATTGCTTCCTCCTCGGTGTCAAATGGCGCAATAGTTACCACGGGGCCGAAAATTTCTTCTTGATTTGTTCTACACAAATGATCGAGACCTTCGATCACTGTTGGCTCGATGTAATAACCATTGGCGAGATGATCAGGCATTATCACTCTTTTACCTCCAGTCAGAATTGTGCCACCTTCTTCTTTAGCGAGTTCTACATAGGACAAGACTTTGTTCATGTGTCCTTCGCTCACTACTGCGCCCATTTTGGTGTTGGGGTCAGCCGGGTCTCCAAGTGTCATTTTTTTGACTTTCTCCAAAAACGCGACCTTGAATTTTTCATAGATCGGGCGTTCGATAAGGATACGCGAGCCACAAAGGCAGATTTGACCTTGATTACTAAATGAAGAGCGCACTGTGGTAGCAATCATTTTGTCAAAATCACAATCTGCGAATATGATATTGGGGTTTTTGCCGCCTAACTCGAGGGATAGTTTTTTGAACATTGGTGCGGCTACTGATGCTATGTGTGCTCCTGTAGTGGTACCTCCTGTGAAAGAGACCGCCTTTATTTTTTTGTGCGAAACAATCGCGTTTCCACATTTTGCGCCTAATCCATGAACAATATTGAGCACGCCATCAGGTAATCCGGCTTCGATGCAGAGCTTAGAAAGCAGATAGGCCGTCATTGGCGTGATTTCGGATGGTTTGGCGACCACGCAATTGCCCGCGGCGAGAGCTGGAGCGATTTTCCATGTAAAGAGGTAAAGAGGCAAATTCCAGGGAGAAATGCATCCAACAACACCAATAGGTTTGCGGTTGGTGTAATTGATCGCTGTTTTTTCCATGATATGGGCCTCACTCGCGAAGTGCATAATGGCAGTGGCGAAAAAACGGATATTGGACTCTGCACGAGGAATATCGACGCTTTTAGCTAGGGAAAGGGGTTTGCCGTTGTCCGTACTCTCCGCCATTGCGAGGTTTTCGAGGTTATCCGCGATAAGGTCAGCCAATCTCTGAAGAATGGCAGAACGGTGCGGTGCCGGGGTCGTCGACCATGAAGGAAAGGCTTTTTGAGCGGCCTGAACGGCGAGATCGACATCTTTTTCATCAGAGTCTGGAATGAATGAATAAACCTCTCCTGTGGCAGGGCAATAGTTGTCAATATAGTTGTTTGACAGAGGACTAATGAGTTGTCCGTCGATATAATTTGCGATTTTTTCCACGTGAATTCGCTGTTTTTTTGAGCCACGAAGGTAATGAGTTCGAAAAGTATTTGCACAGATGGAAAGAATGCATTTATTTTGCACCCGCTTTTAGTAAGTGATTGCCCGATCGTCTAAAGGCAGGACAACTGATTTTGGTTCAGTTTGTGTTGGTTCGAATCCAGCTCGGGCAACGAAGAAACCCTCTCGATTATCGAGGGGGTTTTTTATTTGAGTTTGATTTTTTGTCCAGCTTGGGGCTCCGCTCCGGGAGTCATGAGGTTTTTCTTGTAAAGCTTTTTTAGCTTCACGCCATATTTTTGAGAAATGCTCCACATCGAATCACCGGGCTGCACGGTATGCGTAGCTTCTTTTGCGCGAGCGCGTTTAGGCTGAATGTAAATGACTTGTCCTTCTTTGAGTGTTGCATTGGGCTCCAGATCATTGTATTTTGCTACAAGCCAAGGAACCAAGTCAAGGTCTTCAGCGATTTTTTCCGGCGTATCCCCGGCTTTCGCATAGATGAACTTGATGCGATTGTTGCTTAAGTTGATTTCGCGATTATTGGTAATCGTGATTGTTTTTCCTTCGCTTGACTTGCCACCCGATTTTGACTTTGAGTTGTTGGTTTTGGCATCTGTTGAATTGGACGGCGAATGGTTTTTTCCGTTGGATCTTTTCGGGATCGTGTTCTTCTTAATATGTTCAATTCCTTCTTTATCAAACTGAGTGAGACCGTATTGTTCGATCAGGTTGATCAAGAGTTGAGGGTACTTTGGATTGGTGGCATAGCCACATTCTTTGAGTGTTTTTGCCCAGCCTTTATAATCTTTGATATCTAATTGAAAAAGCGGTTCGTAGCGTTTTTTTTGAAGGAAAATACTGTGGTCTTCGAATGATTCGCTGGGGTCGTCGTATTTTCTGAAGCACTCTCCGCTTGTTTCATCGTCTTCGAAGATTTTGGCGCCAGACCAGTCGTTGTGGCATTTGATGCCGAAGTGATTATTTCCCTGAACGGCGAGGCGGGAGTTGCCGTTGCCGCTTTCGAGGAGGCCTTGTGCAAGCGTAATGCTAGCGGGAATTTTATGCAAAACCATTTGATAGATGGCTTCGTCTTTCCATGCGTCTATATATTCTTGGGCAGAAATGGTTTTGAATTCATCCGTTGACGGGGCAATCGCGTTTGCCGCAACAGACAAAGAATAGATCAAGAAATAGGTAATATGTATGGCCAGCAATCGCATTAATACAAATTTCACGATTTGCGGAGGCAGATATCAGGCCGAAATGATTAAAGTGCCAACACAAAGATGTTGAGACTACTTCACAACGCTAGTAGTGTCATTGAAGTTCACTTCTTTGTCGAGTTCACCATTTTGATTAAAGAAGCGCCAATTTCCAGCTTTTTGACCTTTTACGTATTGTCCTTCAATGAAGAGGTTTCCGTTTTCGTGCCATGTTTTATATGGCCCATCGAGCGTGTCGTTGGTGTAAGTGTGGAGCGACCAGGGGTTGCCATTGCCGTCGCGGAAGGCCATAGCGGGTCCGTTTTTCACATTGTTGCCATAGTTGATTTCCATGTAGACTTTCTTGTTTTTGTAGAAAGCGCGTTCCATGATCTTTTCGTTGGAAGTAGTATCAATATAGGTTGCTTTGCGCGGAACACCCGGTTCGTTGGGCTTTTCGGAGGGATAGCGTTGATCGACTACTTCAATGACATTGGGAGGGAGTATAAGTCCGGATTCGACTACGGGTGCTTTTTTCTCATTGCATGCAGTGAGGAGTAGAATAGAGAAAACGAATAAGTAAACAAACTTGAACATATTATTTATCACGGTCAATAGTGTAATGAACGAGTTGTTCGAGGGCTTCTCGAGCGTCGTTTTTGGGGAAGGTAGCGAGAATTCGCAGAGCTTCATTTCTAAATTCTTCCATTTTTTTCACAGCATAGTCAATACCACCCGCGTCGACGACAACGCTGAGTAGATGTTTGACTTTGGAGGAATTGGTGTTGTGGTTTTTGACGATATTGATCAATTCCTTTTTAACTGAAGGCGTAGAATTGGCTATAGAGAAAATGAGTGGTAGTGTCATTTTTTTCTCTTGGATGTCGATACCCGTTGGCTTTCCGATATTTTTTCCAAAGCCGTAGTCAAATAAGTCATCTTTGATTTGGAAAGCCATACCAACGTTGATTCCGAAGTTGTACATGTCTTTAACTCTTTCCGGAGAGGCTTTGGCTGCAGCGGCGCCGCTTGCACAGCATGCTGCAAGCAGCGAAGCCGTTTTTTGCTCAATTATTTTATAGTAAACATCTTCCGTGATGTTTAGAAGTCGCGATTTTTCTTGTTGAAGGAGTTCTCCTTCGCTCATTTCCTTAACGGCGGTGCTGACAATGCGAAGAAGTTCGAATTCATTTTTTTCTACACTGAGCAATAATCCGCGGGACAGGAGGTAGTCGCCTACTAAGACAGCGATTTTGTTTTTCCAAAGTGCGTTGATAGAGAAGAAGCCGCGACGTGTTTGTGCATCATCCACCACATCATCGTGCACGAGGGTGGCCGTGTGCAAAAGCTCGATGAGTGATGCGGCCGAGTATGTTGAGTCCGTAACCCCGCCATTGACTTGGCTAGAGAGGAAGACGAACATAGGGCGCATTTGTTTGCCCTTTCGTTTAATGATATAGTGCGTGATTTTATCTAGCAATACATTATCGCTGCGCATGGCGGTTCGGAAATAACTCTCGAATTCGAGCATTTCCTTTTGAATCGGCTTTTGTATTTGATCTATCGCAGACACTTAATGGGTTCAAATGTAGTTCAGCGGAAGGGAAAAAAGCATGTTTTTTCATCAAAAATGGGCGGTGTGAATTTTCGGTGAAACGAGATGTTTGATAAATCAAATGCAAAAAATGATCGACGAGAGGAATTCACAATGTACATTTGCCCGTTACCAAAGAATAAACGCTTATGAAACAAAATTTTACAAAGTATTTGATGACGTTGCTTGTCATGGCAACGAGTTGGAGTTTTTGGACTGAAGCGAACGCTCAGTGCTCAAACAACAACACTTATTACACGGACATTACGCCTTTGGGCGTGGGCACGGCTAACTCCAACGGCGTAACGTGCAATTATGGTGGAGAGTATTGCACGGTGAGTGTCATTGCGGGAGCTACCTACAATTTTACCACCTGCGGAGCGACCTTTGACACTCAGATTACCCTTTTTAACGGTGCGGGTGTAACGGCGCTTGGCTATGATGATGACGGGAGCATTTGCGGAAGTGGCAATTCTGACTTAACATGGACTGCTACGTTTACAGGCACATTGCGTGTGTTGGTAGATGAGTACAACTGTTTAACGAATTCAATTTGTGCTCCATTGGAGTGCACTTTGGTTTCTATGCCGGTTTCTTGCTCAAATGCGGTGGTTGCGGCGACTCAAGGCGCATGTGAGTTGGGAGTTCCAACAGTCAATTTGACATTTGACTATGATGGCGCTTGTAGTCCAGATTTGCTTTATTTTTCAACGAATGGGGTGAATTGGTTTACACTAGACCTTTCAGGGTTTTTCTTGTCGGACGGATCAACGCTCAATTTGACTGATGCCACGGCGGGTTTGACTTATTACTTCTATTATTTGTTGGATGATGGCACAGAATCGCCGATTACTTCGCTCGATGTCGTTTCATGCGGTACGGTGAATTGCAATGAGGTAGATTTTTATATTCAACCAGACTGTTTTGGAAATGAAGTGAGCTGGGCTATTTACGATCAAAATGGAGCATTGGTTTATGAAGCTCCAACCGGAACATATTCAAACACCTCTGACGGAGCGAGCACTTTCCAGACTACATTGTGTTTGGCTAGCGGTTGTTACACCTTTGAAATTTATGATTCATTCGGAGATGGTCTAGACGCTACGGGTTCGACCAGCTGCACCAGCATCGGTGATTATTATGCATATGATGCTGAAGGGAATTTGTTGTTTGATGGAACACCATTCTATACTACAGGATTAGCCTATGATTTTTGTGTAGGTAGCACAGGATGTTCTTTCTTGGAACAATATGCTTACTACAGCGCATGCGTTAACAATTTAAATGAGTTCGAATTTGTTCCTTACTTCACTGGAGGATGTGAAGTTGCTGGCTTGTGGTTGTATAGCGCTACCAATGGATGGGAATATATCGATTTGACCAACTTTGGATTTTTGAGTGGTGAGAGTGTTTTCATAACCAATTTGCTGAACAATACTTTGTATGATTATCAATTTGAATTGAGTGATGGCAGTTTGACTCCATTGTATTCATTCTTCACTGAGTCGTGCGGTGTGATTGCATGTGGCAATGCAGTTCTTTCTACAATTGATGGAGATTGCTTGGATGTAAGCGGCACACAATATTATACCACAACACTTGCTTTTAATTATACAGGAGCATGTGGCGTTTCTAGCATTTGGTGGTCTATTGATGGCTTCAATTACAATGAAATTGATGTTACCCTTGATGGATATGCCAGCGGTGATGTGGCAGAATATTATTTTGCTCCAGGAACGACTTACTATGTGTTCTATGAATTGTCAAATGGACAGACTTCGAATGAGGTTGTCTTCGTGACCGGAGATTGTGCTAGTGGCGAGTTTATCTGTGACTGCGCAGGAAACCAAGTACCGATTGAGGCATTGGTTTGGTTGGGTGATGGATTTTTGGACAATGGCGCTTCGTATTGGAACGGTATTTATCCAGTAGACTTCGACTGTCAATTGTGGGGCTTTGACTGCGACGATGCAGCCACCGGAATTACACTTGATCCTTTTGCAGTTTGTTATGGCAATATTCCTCCAGCGAATGGATGTAATGTTGACGCATGCAATGGCTTCGGAATTGATATTTATATCGACTGTTATGAAGGAGAAACTTCTGCTCAGTTGGTGAATGAATTCGGAGAGGTTGTTTATTCATTTGGCACAGACTTCTTTACCGCTCCAGATCAATATGTATCTCAATTGATGTGTTTGCCAACAGGTTGTTACACCTTCACTATTTTTGATAGTTTCGGTGATGGTTTGAATGGTCAATCATGCACAACTACTGGCTATTACGAGCTTTATGATGAGAACGGAACGATTTATTTAGGAGATGGAAGCTCTTTCACTTTCTCAGATAGTTATACTTTCTGTATTGGAGAGCAGTCATGCACAAACTTGAACCTTGCGGTGGATGCTTTGCCTTGCTTTGATTACCAAGGAGCAGGATTGTTGCCATCAGCCGAATTGACTTTTGGATTTAGTGGTGCTTGTGAAGTGGCTGATGTTTACATCGCTGCTGAAGGAGAGGCCTTTACTCCATTTGATTTCTCTTTGGATGGAATTGGAAGCGGTGAATCAGCTGTGTTCTACAATCTTCAGCCAAACACTGTATACTATTTTTATTACACCCTTTCTGATGGAACATTCTCTGCGCTTTACACTTATACAACAGGTGATTGCAGCAATGAAATTACCATTTGTGACTGTGCAGGAACTCAACACACAATCGGTGTAACGGCTTGGTTGGGAGATGGCTATGCTGACAATGGATTTTACCAATGGGCAGGTCAGAATGTAGATTTCAATTGCGCTACTTGGGGCTTTGACTGCGGTGACGTGGTAGGTGCTCCCGCTCTTGATCCATACAATGTATGTGGAGGAGGATTGCCACCATTCAATGGCTGTGAAGACAACACTGAGGTATTGGGATGTACAGACCCAACAGCATTGAACTACAATCCTGACGCTACTATCAACAATGGTTCTTGTATCTATAATTCTCAATTTGGATGTACAGACCCAGAGGCATGTAACTATTTGGCTTCTGCCCAGTTTGACAATGGTTCATGTGAATATGTGACTTGCGCTGGATGTACGGATGAGTCAGCGAGCAACTACGATCCAAATGCAATTATCGATGATGGTTCTTGCAACTACGATCCAATTCTTGGATGTACAAATGCGGACGCGTTGAACTACAATCCAGTGGCTACAACCGATGATGGTTCTTGTATCTTCAATTGTCAGTGGCCAAGTATCGTTTACACACCTCATTGTATAGACGGTGTAACAGGAACCTATATGATTACCATGACCATTGGTCAGTTGGGTAATGGTTCGCCTTATATAGTTTCTAACAGCTACAATCAACAGCAGTATACCGTTAACTTCATTGGTTCTATTGAGGTGGGTCCATTCCCGAATAATGAAGATGTAGTGATCACGGTGGTTTCAGGATCGCTTGATGCTTGCTTCATCACTTCTCCGGTTATTTCTTCAGATTGCACCAATGGTGTGATTGAAGGATGTACAGATGCATTCGCAACCAACTTCAATCCATTGGCGAATGAAGACAACGGATCATGTGTTTATGACTTCCAAATCTGTGACTGTGAAGGAGAGCAGTTTAGTCCAGCAACACGATTCCAATTGGGTAATGGCCAAGCCAACAATGGCGCAGGCAATAACCCGAACTTCAACTGTGCTACTTGGGGCTATGACTGTGGTGATATCGTAGGTGCGCCAAACAACGATCCATACGGTGTGTGCTCAGGCAATTTGCCTCCAATGAACGGTTGTGATATTCATGTTGGAGAGGTTGAAGTAATTTCAACATCTGTTTATCCTAACCCGACCAATGGTATCTTGAATATCGTAAGCCACGGTGCTTATGGAATGGTTCAGGTGCGCATGTTGGATCAGGCTGGTAAAGTAGTTGAAAACAAACAAATGGTATTTGGCAATGGCACAACTCAAACACTTGATTTGAGCAAGTTTGCCGCCGGTACTTATCAATTGGAAATGATCTTTGGTGATCACGTTGAACACAAAGCAATTGTGGTGCAACGCTAATTGAACAAGAGATAGCATAAAAAAAGCCGCTTCAGTAATGGAGCGGCTTTTTTTATGAATTAGAAAAAAATAAAAAGGCTATTAGTAGGCGCGTTGGTTTTTGCCTTCGATGAAATTGATGAATGATTTGTTCACCACCATATTTCCTCCCGGAGTTGGATAATTTCCGGTGAAGTACCAATCGCCATGGTGATCTGGGCAGGCTTGATGCAGGCCTTCGACAGATTGAAAAACCACTTCAACTTTCGCATTCGTTCCAACAGGTGTTACAAGCGCTGCGACTTCATCAGAAATTTCTTCTGGGGTGAAGGGTTCGTAGATTTCTTTTACGTAATTCTTTACGTGCTCTTTTGGAGCGTTTTCTTGGTCTTTGCATTTCTTGTAGACCACGTCAATGATGTTTCGCATACCACGCTTGTCGAGCAAGCGCACTGCAGCTTGGAACGCAATGAAGTCGCCCATTTTCGCCATATCGATGCCATAGCAGTCGGGGAAGCGAATTTGAGGAGCGGAAGAAACGATGATTATTTTTTTAGGTCCCAATCGATCGAGCATTTTGATGATCGATTTTTTGAGGGTAGTTCCGCGTACTATTGAATCGTCTATTACGACAAGATTGTCGGCGCCACGTCTTACTGCACCATGTGTGGTGTCATAAACATGGGCTACCATTTCATCGCGAGCGCTGTCTTGTGTAATGAAGGTACGAAGCTTGGCGTCTTTGATGGCGATTTTTTCGATGCGCGCACGTTGACGAATAATGGCTTCTACTTTTTCTTTCGACCAATTGGTGCCCAACGCTGAGATCTGTTCGATTTTGCGGTCGTTCAAATAATCCTCAAGCGCTTTGATCATTCCGTAGAAGGACGTTTCAGCAGTATTGGGAATAAAAGAAAAGACTGTATTATCGAGGTCGTGATTGATTTTTTGGAGAACGGCAGGAACGATGTTTTTACCAAGATTTTGGCGTTCTCGGTAAATATCTTGATCATTTCCGCGTGAGAAATAAATGCGCTCGAAAGAGCAAGAAAGTTTTTGTTGTGGCTCTCTTACTTTTTTGATCGATGTTCTTCCATCGCGTTTGATAATATAGGCGTGGCCAGGCTCGAGTTCAATGATTTTTTCAGCAGGCACGTTGAAAGCTGCTTGAATTGGCGGTCTTTCCGAAGCGACTACACAGATTTCATCATCTTCGTAGAAGTAAGCCGGGCGAATACCGTTTGGATCACGCAATACAAAGGCATCTCCATGGCCCATGAGGCCGCACATAGCGTATCCGCCATCGAATTCGCGAGAGGCGCGAGTAAGGACGCGCTGCACGTCGAGGTGTTGGGCAATGAGGTCGGAGATTTGTTGATTGCTGTATCCGAGCGCTTTGTATTTGTCAAAGAGTTGTTGGTTTTCCTCGTCGAGGAAGTGGCCAATTTTCTCCATCACAGTTACGGTGTCTGCTTTTTCCTTGGGATGCTGACCAAGTTCAACGAGCAATCC
>JBMOFW010000041.1:0-16523 GCA_049318685.1 Flavobacteriales bacterium | reverse complement strand
TCTTTATCGGCATAATTTGGTGTAACTCCGTCATCTTCAAAACCAATGTTCTCGAGGATGGCACCAAACTTAATGGCATCCCAAATCTGTGGTTCTTTCTCGCGCGACAAGTCAATCGTCTTGGCATAACATCCACCTTCAAAATTGAAAACGGTGGTATCGGTCCATCCATGCTCATCATCACCAATCAATCGGCGATTTGGGTCTGAAGACAATGTTGTTTTACCTGTTCCAGAAAGACCAAAGAAAACAGCAGTATCTCCCTGCTCTCCAACGTTGGCTGAGCAGTGCATGCTCAATACATTTTTATCTTGAGGCAATACATAATTCAATACAGAGAAAATACCTTTTTTGATTTCACCAGTATAACCTGTACCACCAATGATGGCCATGCGCTTGGTAAAATCGAGAATAGCGAAATTGTGTTGGCGTGTACCATCAATTTCAGGATCAGCATAAAAACCCGGAACACAGATCACGTGCCAGTCTGGCTGAATGGTTTCCAATTCTTCCGCTGTTGGGCGCAAGAACATATTGTAGGCAAACATATTACTCCAAGGAAACTCTGTCACTACGCGCACATTCATGCGGTAACGTGGATCCGCACACACATAAGCATCACGCACATATACATCACGCCCGGTGAGGTAGGATTGCATCCTTTCGAACAAGCGATCGAATTTTGCAGAATCAAACGGGATGTTGAACTGACTCCACCATACGGTGTTTTCAGTGATCGCATCCTTTACAATAAACTTGTCTTTTGGTGAGCGGCCGGTGAATTCTCCCGTATCTACGGCGAGCGCTCCGGTGTCAGTCAACACACCCTGTCCTAGATGGAGCGTTTCTTCAACGAGCTCTGCAGGGTGTAAATTCCAGTAGGCAGTACCTACATTTTTTAAACCTAAATAATCAAGGTTAGCCCCTTCAGGCTTCTTTCCGATATGGTTCATTTGTTTTTTATTGGTTCGACTGTCATTGAGTACGAAATGCAAAGGTAAGCACACTACAGGGTGCAATTACTGATTTTTGTTGGTTAGAACGTGTACAAATTACACTTACCTCCTTACTTCCCAAAATACGCTTTTGCCTGACTTACGTAATATGGTGCATCGTGCGTACCATCAAGTACGCGGGGTGCATTTTTTCCATCATAAAGGACTATACCGCATAGGAGGTTTTGGCGATTGCGTTTTACCCGAAAAATTTCACTGTTTTTCAACAACATCGTTACAAAGGATTGCTCGACTACTTGAACTGAATACCCTGCTTTTTGAGCAAATTCTATAAAAGTCGCGGAATTCAATTCAAATTTCTCCAAAATATCTTGCTCGGGTGTTCCCTCTTGACTCATAAACTCTGTGACTTCCGCATCCGGAGGAAAAAAAAGTACTATAGTGGAAGTCGGTTGGTTGGACACATCCAATTGTGCGGTTTCACTGTTTTGAAAAAGCCCCCTTCTTGCCTTCGAGGCGCTATCAGGTAAAGCCTGATTTGAATTGGCTTCAGCTAGGGTGTCTGTATTGATCAAAGGCTTCACTTCTTCAATGCCTTCGCTCATTGAATTTGGCTCGCTTACATGTTGAGGGGCATTTGTTTGACAACCATATACCCATATGATTACAAACACAAAAACAAAAGGAAATTTCGCTTTCATTTCACAAATATAAATCTGTGATTTTGTCAATTGTACCATACTTACGACCTTCGCCCCAAAAATAATTCCCATGCGCATTATCGAATGTATTCCCAATATCTCTGAAGGTCGCGACAAAGTGAAGATTCAAGCCATCGCTTCTGTGGTAGAAACCGTTCCGGGCGTTATGTTATTAGATGTTGACCCCGGTGCTTCCACCAATCGCACCGTGATCACCTTTGCCGGCGAACCAGAAGCCGTGGTTGAAGCAGCTTTTCAATTGATTAAAAAAGCGTCAGAGCTAATCGATATGCGCACCCACAAAGGCGAACATCCGCGTCAAGGTGCTACCGATGTTTGCCCGCTTGTGCCGATTGCGGGAGTATCCAATGAGGAATGTGTGGCTCTCGCCCATCAACTTGGAGAGCGCGTTGGCAGGG
Source organism: Flavobacteriales bacterium (assembly GCA_049318685.1). Lineage (GTDB taxonomy): Bacteria > Bacteroidota > Bacteroidia > Flavobacteriales_D > Sanyastnellaceae > JAIXWP01. The sequence goes on along the minus strand of JBMOFW010000041.1, from coordinate 14,447 downwards.
AATTGGGCATTCCAGGCTATTTCTACGAATACGCAGCGAAAACAGACGAGCGTAAAAACCTCGCCAATTGCCGCAAAGGAGAATATGAAGCGCTCGAAAAAATCACTACGGCCGATTGGCAACCTGACTTTGGTCCGAATCAAGTAACGGATACTGCTAAGAAAGCGGGAATTACAACCATCGGTGCGCGTGATTTCTTAGTTGCTTATAATGTCAATCTGAATACCACATCCACGCGTCGCGCCAACGCCATTGCGTTTGATATTCGCGAAGCCGGTCGTACCCTGCGTGAAGGGGATCCAATCACGGGCAAACCCATCTTGGATGAAAATGGGGAACCCAAACGCATTCCCGGAACGCTCAAATCTGTGAAAGGCATTGGATGGTTTATTGAAGAATACGGCATTGCGCAACTCTCACTCAATCTCACCAATATCAACGTCACTCCTGTGCATGTGGCCTTCGAAGAGGCCTGCTCAAAAGCAGCAGAACGCGGCATCCGCGTTACCGGTTCGGAATTGGTCGGCTTGATTCCATTGAAAAGCTTGCTGGATGCAGCCGATTATTTTTTGAAAAAACAAGAACGCTCACTCGGAATTTCTGAAAAAGAAAAAATCAAGATTGCAGTTAAATCACTCGGCCTTGATGATCTGGCGCCATTCAAACCAGAAGAAAAAATCATTGAATACATTATCGATCGCAAACTCAATGGTGGCAAGCGATTGATTGATATGAATCTTCGCGCCTTCGCCGAAGAAACATCCAGCGAATCGCCCGCTCCGGGCGGTGGTTCTATCAGCGCTTATGTTGGCGCATTGGGTGCCTCACTCGGTGCTATGGTCGCCAACCTTTCTTCGCACAAACGTGGTTGGGATGAACGCTGGGAAGAATTCTCCGACTGGGCACAAAAAGGCATGTATTATCAAGAAAAAATGTTGTTTTTGGTAGATGAAGACACCCGTGCTTTCAATAAAATCATGGAGTCGTTTGGCCTACCGAAAGGCACCGATGCGGAGAAAGCAGCGCGTACACAAGCCATCGAAGAAGCGTCAAAATATGCGATGGAAATTCCTTTCCGCACCGCAGAACTCGCTTATGAAAGTATGGAAGTGATGGCGAAAATGGTCGAAATCGGCAATCCGAATTCGATTACCGATGCGGGAGTAGGTGTTTTGTGCGCGCGCACTGCCGTGCTGGGGGCTGCCATGAATGTGCGCATCAACGCATCAGGCATCAAAGACACCGCATTTACGGAGGATCTCATCTCACGTGTCAACGAAATCGAAGCCAAAGCGGAAGCGCTCGAAGCAAAAGTGCGCGCAACGATTCGATAGGTTTACAGGTTGAGATGTTCGAAGGTTAGCTGTCTCGATCAATAGTAGACCACGAATCCGGCGTGGCGGGTTTCCTTATCGGTGTGCAGTATCAAGGTGTATCGCCCATGTGTCAATTGACCGGTGGGCCATGAGATGGAGACAAGGCCTGTGGTCAAGTTTTGACTCAACGTTGTGAATCTCCTATCCACTATTCTACCCGATGCATCACTGATTTCATAAGATTCGATGTCGTTACCGAGCAACCATTCGGTGGTCACATGAATCTCATTTTGTGCAGGATTGGGATAAACGTTGATCAACTTTTGATCAATATCATCGCTCCATTCCGGTTTGAGCATTCTCAGCGCTTTCCAAAAATCAGGAACACCGTAGCCCACCGTGTCACTTGGATTCAGGTAATGATTTGCACTTCGTTCAATGGCGTGGAAAATTTCCATATTGCTTTTTACGCCGTACACTGCTTGCATTAAACTGGCAGCGGCTCCAGCGACCACGGGACTGCTAAATGATGTGCCATTGCCGGCGCGCACAGTGCTATCCATATCCGCATAAATGGTCAATGCGCCCATGGCTACAACATTGGGTTTTATATCTCCATCAGCACTAGGACCAACGCTCGAAAAAGAGGCTAAAATTTCATCCGCATTGACTGCTCCAACGCACAACACACTGTCTCCGTCTGAGGGTGCTGTAATGTAACGCCAGGGATCGTCGCCACTGTTGCCAGCGCTATTCACCACCAAAATCCCTTTGCGCGCTGCAATGTCCGCAGCAATGCTCGATCGTGCGGTATTGCCGTTCATATCCGCATAGGTGTGATTTTGAAGTGTGTCTTGAAACTCAGAATAACCCAAACTGCTATTGATTACATCAATACCCAAACTGTCTGCATATTCCGCAGCAGCCACCCAATTGTCTTCTTCAATGATATATTCTGAAAATGTATTTTCTGTTCTAAACAAATAATAGCGCGCGTCTGGTGCAGTGCCTATGAGCGAGTCGGGCATCCACCCGGCCATGATGCTCAACACATAAGTGCCGTGATTGGATAGGTTATATACATTCGAATTTCCCGGAAATACAAAATCACGTGTTTCTACAATAGCGTTTCGTTCGCGTAATCGATCAAATATCGGCAATTGATCTGCCCTATTCCATCCGGCATCAAAAACGGCCACATCGATACCTTCCCCGGTAAATCCGAACTCATGTAGCAAATGCGCATTGATCATGGATACTTGTTGAAATGAAGGACCGTAAAAAGCAGCGTATTCATCTGTCAATGAGAAATCGGAAGAATCAAATTTCCGTTCTTCGGGAATTTCATTTTTGCCTACCAACGAATTTTCTTCCTTGGCTTCATTGAGTTTCTTGATTTGAATCACGTAAGGCAACGCACTCCATTGCGCCAGCAGCGACTCTTCGAGTAAAGTATCTTCCACTTGTACAGTTACAGCATTGAACCATTTGCTCTGATGATGCAATTTGGCACCGAGTAAATTAGATACCCCCGCCACATAGACAGGATCTACTGGCAGATCGAGAGAATCAAATGGAATACTGAAAATCTGCCTTTTCCAAATGGCTTTTTCACTCAGAAAACCGTTGGGATTTTCAAGAGAATACGGTGTGTTGTTTTTATCCGAAAATTGAATCCAATAGAATTGAGGAGCTGTTTGAGCTCCCATAAGTAGGGCTTGTAGAAAAATAAAAAAGGCGATACTGAACTTGGCCATACGCTGCATTGGATACTAGCGAATATACGGCGAAAAGTCTTATTTCGCGCTCTTGGTTTCTTTGAGCACGCCGTCTTCGTAAACTTCAATCTTAGTGATCAGTCCTTTTTCATTGTAATAAATCACTTCACCTTCCAATTTATCATTGACATAATCGCCTTGCATTTTGATCTGTGTGCCGTCGAGCTTTTCTCGCATCATGATGCCCATTTCTAGGTCTTCTTTGGTTCCGGGTACTTGCACAAATTGACCTTGATCATACCACTCCGTAAACGGCCCGTTTTTCATTCCGTTTTCATAAGTGTATTCACTCTTTGGAATTTGAGAATCGTAATATTCTTTGAATGTTCCTTCGTTGTATTTGCGTTTGGTTTCCGCGCCATTTTTGTACAATACACTCACTTCCAAAATGCCGCTTGATTTGTAATAATACCAAGTGCCATTGCGCTGGCCTTTGTAAAATTCGCCCATACTTTCTTTGTTCCCGTTCTCATGCCAAGAAGTATAGTCACCATCAAAATCTCCGGCCAGATAAGAACCTTCTCGTTCCTTTTTGCCATTTTCGTAATAATCGACAAAAGGACCATTTTTCACGCCACCCAAGAAATTGTGCACGGCCAATATTTTTCCCGAAGGGTAGTAATACTTGCATTGTCCGTTTAATAGACTATCGGTATAAAATTCTTCTGCTAGGAGCACCGAACTTTCATTGTAGAGTTTCCACTGGCCTTCGCGGCAGCGTTTCTTTTTGCCATCAATCATTTTAACCACAAACTTGCCCTCGCTCATCACCTTTCCATCTAGAAAATAATTGACATTATATGTCTCCGTTTCCCCATTTATGTGGGTCATTTTGGTCATGAGTTCACCTGTTGGATAGTACCATTCCCAATCCCCTACGGGCACATTATTTTTAAATTGTCCGCGATAAAGAAGCATTTCCGGATTATTGCCATATACGCGGATCCATGGTCCTTGCCGATTTTTTTTCGCATCGGTCACGTTGTAATCCACTCCCGCAGTGCCCGCGGGCCATACTGAGCCCGGCTTTTGAGCAAAAGAATCTGAGCAATAGAATAAAAGGATCAAAACAACAATCAGTGCACGCATGATTTTCATCATTAAAGTTGAAAAGGTTGATTTTTTGCGGGGTTTGGCAAATATGATGCCCTGTGTAAAAATATTCCAAAATAAGTTTCCGGAATACTAGCGCAACGAAAGTTGTACACGTCAAATTGTAGTGTACTTTTGGCCGCGAAAATCAACGTTAATCTTATTATACTCAGAACAAAGATGAAAGTAACAGTGGTAGGTGCAGGAAACGTTGGAGCAACCTGTGCTGATGTATTGGCTCACCGCGAAATCGCGAATGAAATTGTATTGGTGGATATCAAACCTGGTTTTGCTGAAGGTAAAGCCCTTGATATTTGGGAAACTTCCCCAATCAACCTTTATGATTCACGCACCATCGGCGCTACAGATGATTATAGCAAAACTGCCGGATCTGAAGTGGTGGTTATCACCAGTGGTCTTCCACGCAAACCCGGTATGAGCCGCGACGATTTGATCGCGACCAACGCGGGCATCGTTAAATCGGTGACTGAAAACATCATCAAATATTCTCCAGACGCGAAGATTATCGTTGTTTCCAACCCTTTGGACGTGATGACGTATTGTGCTTACCTCACTGCTAAAGTGGATAGCAAGCGTGTATTTGGTATGGCCGGTATCCTCGATACAGCGCGCTACCGTGCATTCCTCGCCGAAGCATTGGATTGCTCTCCAAAAGACATTCAAGCGGTATTGATGGGTGGTCATGGTGACACCATGGTTCCTCTTCCACGCTACACCACTGTGGGTGGTATTCCAGTCACTGAATTAATCGACGAAGAGCGTTTGAATGCCATTGTTGAGCGCACGAAAGTGGGCGGCGGTGAAATCGTTAACCTTCTTGGCACTTCTGCTTGGTATGCACCAGGTGCTGCAGCTGCTCAAATGGTAGAGGCGATCGTTCGCGATCAAAAACGCATCTTCCCAGTTTGCGCTTGGTTGCAAGGCGAATATGGTTTGAAAGACATCTATCTTGGTGTTCCAGTAAAACTGGGAAAAAATGGTATCGAACAAATCATCGAACTTCAATTGAACGATGCTGAAAAAGCATTGCTCGCATCTTCAGCAACAGCAGTAAAAGAGGTGATGAATGTATTGGATACAATGAACGCGAAATAATCTTTTTGAAAAAGATCTTGATAAAAAAAACCCGTGCTTGTCACGGGTTTTTTGTTATCAATGCATGGAGCACTTTACAAAACTCCTTGGGCATTTCCATGTTCGCCGCGTGAGCTGCATTGGGAATAATCACAAATCGATCATCTGGAACACCGAGCAATGCCTTCAATTGGGTAGCAGTTGACATCGGAATCAATCGGTCGTATTCTCCCCAAATAATAGATATGCGCATAGGCAATCGATAGTGTATTTCTTGATAAAATTGTTCATTCTGAATCAATTCATCCAACAATTTCTTTTGTTCTTTTCTTTGCTCCATCAGAGGCTCTTCAAATGAGGCATTGAGCAAAAAATCCGGTAAATAGGGAACCTCATGATAAATCACCTTCAAGGAAGCTTTCATTTCTTCAGGCCCTTGCGGCATAAGAAGATTATCAAGTCCATCCAATCCTAAATCTTTGGCAATACCATCCGCATAGTTGATTGAATAAAATTTTGCGGGTGCATCATATAGGATGAAATGCTTTATACGATCCGGATAAGTATTGGCGAAATGAGCAGAAACCAATCCGCCGTATGAATTTCCACAAAGAATAACTTCCTCCTCAATACCCAATTGATCTAAAGTAAATCGGATATGTTCTACTTGTGCCTTTACGCTATAATCGCCATTTGCCACAGTACTCGAACCACTGCAGAGCAAATCCAACGCGATAATATCGTAATCGTTTTTTAAAATGCGTGCCACATCATACCATTGCAAAAGCGCAGAAGCCCCAAAGCCGTGAATCAATACAAGTTTTGGTTTTCCTTTTATTCGAGCATAAACGGAGTGATCTCCTTGCTCATTTGAAAAACGTTTGTAATGTATTTCCGATCGATCCCATTTCCGCGTTCGCTGACGCTCAACAAATCGAATTAAGTTGAATCCAAATAAAGTGGCCATAATGCAGATTAATTCAATTTTCTTGAATCGCGTCTAAAAATAAAAAGTCCCGCCGAAGTTTTAACTCAGCGGGACTTTTTTAATGATTCATTAAAACTTATTTCTTTGCCGGAGCCGGAGCTGCTTTTGGTGCAGAAGTTCCTTTGCCGGTTGCAGGTGTTGTTGGACGCTCCAAAGGTGTAGTTTCTGCTGGTTTTGCAGCATCGCCATTGGCTGGTTTTGCATCACCAAGACTACCTTGAGCCTGTGGCTTAGATGGTTTTTTCGCGTATTTCAACTCATCTGTAATGTTTTGTCCGCCCATCAATTTCTCGATAACAAACAAAACATAGCGCACATCCACTACAATGGTACGTTGCAACTCAGGTTCATAAGCGATATCACCGCTCATTGCTTCCCAGTTGCCATCAAATGCGATACCGATCAAATTACCATCCGCATCGATACATGGGCTACCACTATTACCACCTGTGATATCGAGGTCGGCAATAAAGCATACTACGAGTTCCCCTTTTTCATTGGCAAAACGACCGAAATCACCAGCATTGATCAAATCAGCCAATTTCTGTGGCACTACAAATTCAGGGTTATTTTCATCACGCTTTTCCAAAATTCCTTTGGCAGTAGTGTAATAATCATAGTTCACAGCATCAGCTGCTTTGTAATCCTTCACTTGACCGTAGGTGATACGCATTGTGCTGTTGGCGTCCGGAGCGTAAGTTTTGTTTGGATTCATTTCGCGCAAACCGGCCACATACTTTCTGTATCCAATATCAAATTTCTCCTGAGCCGGGTTGTTGAATGTTTCGCGGTATTTTTCAATAGCACTTTTTCCAACCAACATCGCCAAATCTTTATCAAACAATTTTTGATTTGGCTTTTCCATGAAGGCATACAATTTTTCTTTGCTTACAATGAATGATGTCGCAAACATTTTTTCTGCAAACGCTTCAACGCTGCCTTTGAACTTCGTATCAATGGTGCTCATCCATGCTGGACGTTGCTCTACTGGGATGTTTTGACGATACAAATTGGTCAATTGAATGAACACGTCTTTTTCCAAAGCCATGTTGTAGTCGCGGTAAAATTCTTCCGCTGTTTCTTTGAACAAAGCCAATTTCTCTTTGCGTTTCGCTTCATCAGTTTCTTTCATCGCGTTTTCAAATGCGCGAGAAAAACGGTAGCTAAACAACACGATATCCGCACCGATCAAACCGGCTTCCATTGCATACACATTGCTTTTTGCGGTAGCATCTGTTGCTGCGTAATAATCTTGAATCATGGTCAAGGCATCACCATACTTGGCTTTGCGAGTGGCATCCTTAGCCACCCAAGCAGAAAACTCAGCTTCTTGTTTCTGTTTCTTACCGTATACATTCAAGCGAGTCAATCCCTTGTTTTGTCCGATAAAATACTTCCAATAGTTCGCTGTAGATGCATACTTTGAAGCATACTGAAGACGCACCTTCGGATCAGCATCCATGTGTTTCTTCATTGTTTTCAACTTGAGATCGCGGATTTCGATAGTTGCTGGATTGGTCAATTCAACGCCTTGTTTCACTCCCCATGAAGAAAGGAAACGATCGGTAGAACCTGGATAGCCCATAATCATCGCATAATCGCCTTTCTCTACACCATTGATGTTCATTGGCAAGAAATGCTTTGGCGCGTATGGTTTGTTGTTTTGAGCATAATCCGCAGGCTTGTTGTCTTTGTCGGCATAGATGCGCAACATAGAGAAGTCGCCCGTGTGACGAGGCCACATCCAGTTGTCTGTGTCTCCTCCGTATTTACCCACGCTTTCGGGAGGATTACCTACCAAACGAATGTCGCGGAACGTTTCATAAACGAAAAGGTAATACTCATTCCCGTAAAAGAAACTTTTTACTTCCACATCATACTTTCCTCCATCACTGAATTTACCTGAAAGTTCAGCGGTTTTTCCTTGAATTGCAGCGTTGCGCTCATCTTCAGTCATTCCAGCGGTTACTGCAGCGAGTATCTCTTTGGTCACATCATCAATGCGCACAAGAAAAGATATTTCGAAGCCTGGAATCGGCAATTCCTCTTTGAAACTTTTGGCGCAAAAACCATTGGTCAACATATCATTTTCTACGGTAGAAAGCGATTGAATCGCATCATAAGCGCAGTGGTGATTGGTAAAAATCAATCCTTTGTCGCTCACTACTTCACCTGTACACATCCCTCCGTTGAGGCGCACGATTGCGTCTTTCAATGAGGCATTGTTGATGTTGTAAATTTCTTCAGCAGTCAAATTGAGACCGAGATTTTTCATCTCTGCTTCATTCATTCTGTTGAGAAGACTTACAAGCCACATTCCTTCGTTGGCTTTCATCATACCGGGTATGAAGAAAATCACGAGAAGGAGTAATTTGAATTTGTTCTTCATGATTCTATTTGAGTTGTTTGGTATATTAAGATTTGGGTTTCCAAGTAGCAGTGGCAATCACATCGTCAAACGCGCTGTACAATACTTCTAATGATTTCGGTCCTTTCACGCGATTGGTTACAGATATCTTTTGATCACCTTGTCGAATAATGGTAATTTTAGAAGGCACGTCGAGTTTATTCGGATCATCGTACACGGATTGTAGACCAAAATAACCAATGCTGTTGGCCGCTTCATTTATTTTTAGAAGAGCGGCAACATCTATAAACGAATGGTATGTGCCAATGTTATTGACATAGTTTTTTCCTTCATAGATGGCGTAGCCACTTGCGTAAATGCTCAATTTAAAAATCGGGCATTGACCAAAGCACGCCGTTCTCTCGTAATAATAAGCCAGACTATCTCCATCCGCGGCACTTGGCGCAGGCGCAGCAGTAACAGGGGTTTCCGAAAAGTCGGAATCCTGCACTCCGGTGGTGCGCTTACAAGCCCCCATCGACACGACTAACAGTAATATTATTCCAAAAATTCTCATATGGCTAGAGGCTTCAGGCTGCAAGCTGCAAGCTCTTTCTATTTTTCTAAATTTCTAATCATTTACTTTTCTATCTCTAGCATACTAGCATACTAGCACACTAACACATTAGCCTCTCTTCTTCTTCGTTTCGTCCAACTTCTTCTGTTGTTCTTTCTGAATTTGTGCCAAACGTTCGGAGAAATTCGATTTCTTCTTTGGTTTCTTTTTGTTCGCTTCTATTTTTTCACGAATGGCATTTTCATCGATGATGTATTTTTTAATCACAAACATCTGACCGATAGAGATCATGTTGGCTGTGAAATAATACATGCTCAATCCAGACGGCATATTGTTAAAGAAGAAGATCATCATAAATGCAAACAAGTTCATCATCACCGACATGTTGGGCATGCCCGGTTGTTGCACTTGTGGTTGCGATTGCATACTCATGCGGGTGTACAAGAAGGTCGATGCCGCCATCAACAATGTCCAACCACTCACGTGATTGCCATACACTGATGAAAGAATAGGAATATTTTGACTCCAACTAAAGATCGAATCATACGCTGCCAAGTCATCTGCCCAAAGGAATGATTTACCACGCAATACGATCTCTGCAGGGAAGAAGCGGAACATCGCATAGAGAATCGGCATTTGAAGCAACACGGGAATACAACCGGCAAATGGATTTACACCCGTTTGACGGTACAAAGCCATGATCGCGGATTGCTTCTCCATGGCTTGATCCTTATTCTCATACTTCTTGTTGATCTCATCTATCTCGGGCTTAAGCACGCGCATTTTGGCGCTGCTTAAAAAGTTCTTCCACGTGATTGGGAACAACACCATTTTGATAATCAACGTAACAAGCAAAATGATTAATCCAAAACTTCCAATAAACGAAGAGAAGAACCAGAACAATGGACGCACAGCGTATTTGTTGATTAACCCGATAATGCTCCATCCATAATCGATAATGCGATCGAACTCATCAATTTCCAATGCCGCCAATTCTTTGTAATCGTTTGGTCCAAAATAGAATTGAAGATTTGACGAAAAACTATCACCACTCACCGGCAAAGCGAGGTTGGCGTAATAGCGTTTGGTCAACGAACTATCTTCAAGCGTGGCAACTGCCATATGCCCCTCTGCTTTGAATCCCTCTTTTGCAATTACTGCTGCCGTAAAATAATCTTGTTTGAAAGCTACCCAGTTGAGCGCTTTTTCGGCAAATTTCACATCATCGCCTGATTCACTCAGATAGTCACGATCCTCTTCCTGCTCTCGAAAATACACGCCGCATTTGCTGCGCTCTGCAGTAATTCCTTTTTCATTCGCAATACCGGTAGCCATCCATTCAAAACGAAGACTGTTGCCGGTCAAATCCATCTGATTGCCAAGACCCACCACGTTCAATTTACAACTCACGTCATAACTATTGGGCTCAATGTGATAAACCAACTCTAAATACTTCGACGGATCAGCAGAATTCATACGCAGGACCAAGTCTTGCGCTTGGGCTTTTGCATCAATATTGGTCGCACTTGGGGTAAAATAAAAATAATCCGTCGAGTAGTTGCCTTTTCCGGCCAAAGTGAAATTCAATTTCATTTTGGACAAACTATCCGCCCACAACTCTACCGCGGCATTGTCTTTATAGCGTGTGTAGCCATCTACCAAGGTCACATTTTTGATCATCCCCCCTTTCGTGGATAATTTCATGCGAATCTTGTTGTTTTCGATGGTCACATATTTTGCCTCGCCATTTGTAGCCGGAGCTAAAATGCCAAATTGGGCATTCATCGCTTGTGCAAAGGCTGAATCATTCTGATACACCGGCGTAGTTACCTTATCTGCTGGCGGTGCTACAAGGGCTTTCTTTTGCTCTTGCTCAACACGCGCCAAACTATCCAAGCGAAGTTGTTCTGCGGCTTCTTCGGGCGATGGGGTATTAAACCAGGCAAATCCGATTACTAAAAGGATCATTAGAAGAAATCCAATGATCGTATTACGGTCCATATTCATAGGTTCTGCAATGAGGGCGCAAAAGTCGTCAGGAATGGCGCTTTTCTAAGCATGAATCCCGTTTTTTTTATGCCTTTTTTTCAAATCAAATCAAAAAAGGGGGAAGTTTGCGGGAAAATGGAGCGATTGATTCCCAGCCCACGTACATACTTTACGCGATCAACAGTATTGCTATTGCTGATTTCCAGCTTGTTGATTCTCGTTGGATGCTCGATTGGCACCGTGTCCATTCCTTTTTCAAAATCACTCCAAATCCTTTTGGGACAAAGCGTTGACAGTGTGGAGACCTCGATTATTCTCGAATCGCGATTGCCCCGCACCCTTGGCGCTTTCCTTGCCGGCGGCGCTTTAGGCATGGCCGGCCTTCTCATGCAAACGCTTTTTCGAAATCCCCTGGCCGGACCATCTATCCTGGGCATTTCCAGCGGTGCTTCCCTCGGTGTGGCGATCTTGGTGCTGTCAGGTAGCTTTTTCGGTTGGCAACTGCAATCAAATCTCGGACTTGTTCCTTTGGTAAGTGCCGCTATTGTCGGGGCACTTGGCATTTTATTTTTAATGCTCCTTTTTGCTTCCCGCCTTCGCGACCAAACCACGCTGCTCATCGCTGGAGTCATGGTGGGTCATTTCACGGGAGCCCTCGAAAGCATCTTGCAATTCAATTCAAGCGATTCTTCGATTCGTACGTTTGTGCTTTGGGGCATGGGATCATTCGCCAATATGCAATGGAGCCATTGGCTGATCATTGGTTTGACTTTGCTTTCCTCAGCCATGCTCATTTTCCCTAAACTCATTCAACTCAACATTTTGCTATTGGGAGCTGAATATGCCCAAACCATGGGTGTTTCGGTGAAAAGAGTACGCCTTCTACTCATATTTTTGAGCGGCATTCCGGCAGCCATGGTGACTGCGTTTTGCGGTCCCATTGCCTTTATTGGATTAATTGTTCCGCATCTCGCGCGGTTGGTTTTGAAGACCTCCGATCATCGCATCATCTTTATTCCCATCATTTTTATTGGTGGAATTGTGGGCGTGTTGAGCGATATCCTCAGCCGATTGGGCGAAGTTCCTTTAAATGCCATAACCTCGGCCCTAGGCGCACCTATCGTTGTGTATTTATTGATGCGTAAAAACCGACAAATCGCCACTGTATGATCAATCGCATTGACATATCGAGATTGGTATTGGGCTTTGGATCAAAAAAATTGGCCGAGGTGAATCACGATTTTTCGGGAAATAAACTGATTGCCATCAAAGGGAGAAACGGTGCGGGGAAAACAACTTTGCTCAAAACCATCTGCGGATTAATTCCCATTCACACAGGAAATATTCACATCAACGGAGAAGCCATTTCAACGCTTACTCCACAACAATTGGCCGCAAAAACGGCTGTTGTATTTACACAAAGACCGGTGGTGAGCGGACTCAGCGTAGAAACGGTATTAGAAATGGGACAATTGCATTCACCCCTTTCACCGCAAGAACGCGACGAAAATCGCCATAGCATAGCCACTCAATTTGGCATTTCATCGCTACTCCAATCTTCAGTCGAAACACTTAGTGATGGCGAATTTCAAAAAATGATGATTGCCAGAGCGCTTTTGCAAGATACGCCTGTCATTTTACTCGATGAGCCCACTGCTTTTTTAGACTATGTGGCGAAAGAAGAAATCATGCACTTGCTTCAAGAAAGCGCGCATACATCCCATAAACTCATCTTGTTTAGCAGTCACGACTTAGAATTAGCAAGCCGATATGCAGATGAAATATTTGATTTTGATTTGATCGTGGCTTCATCTAAAATTGCGTAACATTGAACGCCGATATTTTTTAACGGTACAGCGTTTTGGGTGCGATAATTGGTTGTCGGCCCGCAAATAAATTCAACTTATGAAGTATTCCATTTTTTTCGCTGCATTGATTCTATTTGGAATGAATGCCACTGCTCAAAGCAACAAATTGATTTCACCCAAAGTCACCGATGTGACCGTGTTTATGTACGGAGCACAAGTCACACATTCTGGTGATTTGAGTTTGAAAGCCGGTGAAAATGTATTTCGCGTTTCTGAACTTCCCTTATACATGGATCCCAATTCGGTACAGGTAGAGGGCAACCCCAACTACACCATTATCTCTGTTCGCCATCAAGTGAACTACATGGTCGACGCTTCCTCGAATCCACGAATTAAAGCCATTCAAGACAGCTTGGATGATGTGCAATTCAAGCAAAAAGAAATTTACAGTATGCGCTCGGTACTTGGTCAAGAACGTGCCTTGCTCGAATCCAATCGAACACTTAAAGGCGATAACGCCGTAATTGCTGTGGAAGACCTCACTGAAATGGCCGACTTCTATCGCGAGCGTTTCAAACAGATCGAATACCGTTTGCTTGAGTTGGGCGAACAAGAGCGGGAAAACAATATACAGATTGCCAAATTGCAAAACCGCCTCAATCAAATGAATGTGCGCCATAGTCAGAATCCAAGTGAAGTATTGATTACAGTGCAAGCACAAAAAGAAGTCAAATCAACGATCAAGTTTTCTTATTTCACGCAAAATGCGGCCTGGTTGCCGGTGTATGATTTGCGTGCTGAAGACATCAACTCGCCAATTCAATTTGCTTACCGCGCCAAGGTTTTTCAAAGCACCGGCACAGATTGGGAAGATGTCAAATTGACTATTTCCACAGGCAATCCCAATGTAGGTGGACAAGCGCCCCAGTTGAGTCCATGGTATGTGAATATATACGAACCCTACCGCGAACAAAATCGCCGTGTGTATGATAAGGCCGCAGCTCCCGCCGCTGCTTATGATATGGGAGCAATCACGATGAACTCCACGCCTATGGTCGCCGAGTCCGAAAAACTTGATTGGACAACCACAGCTGATTTCACCTCAATTCAGAATAACACTGTGAGTACTGAATTTAAAATTTCCATTCCGTATGATATCCCAAGTGACAACCAACAATACGATGTATTGATGCAAGAGCAAACACTGAATGCGAAGTATGATTATGTAAGCATACCCAAACTCGACAATGATGCGTTCTTGCGCGCACAGTTGACCGATTGGATGCAGTATAGTTTGTTGCCCGGTGAAAGCAATATTTATTTCAAAGGCACTTTTGTAGGGAAAGGCTACATTGATCCCGTTCAAGCAAACGATACCTTGACCTTGTCACTCGGTCGTGATAGAGCGATTGGTATTAAGCGCGATCAAATCAAAGATTTTTGTAAAACGTCAACAC
>JBMOFW010000040.1:0-16555 GCA_049318685.1 Flavobacteriales bacterium | reverse complement strand
ATTTGAACAATGTTTCTTCTCAGCAAAATCTAACCAATCATTCATTTTTTTACTGAATTATGATCCGTGTATAAACGCCATCCTGCCCAAGTCATAATGGCCGGGATTGGAGATTGCAACGCTCCTACCATTTTGCGACTTACCATGTAAAACAGGTCCGAATATCCGGTTAAAACTCCGAGAGCGTATATCAACAAAGCCGTTGAAAACGCCCCGATGTAGGTATAGGTCAGCCATTTCCGGAGTATTTTGACGTGAATCAGAATATCTATTATCCATCGATTTAGGAAATAGAAAATGACCACAAAACCGAGCGTTAATACCCATTTAAGCGCTTTAAGCTGACTCAGTGAAAGATATGCATAAAGATCAATCGTTTCATGGCTTTGATAATAATCAAAAGGATTGTCGTTTTTAATTTCTTCGAGAATGGCTATTCTTTGGTCGGGCGTCATCTCAAAGAAGCCCGGTTCGGTCATTCCTTTTTCAATGTGAAAATTGAGCGCAACTTTAATCCATTCCTGAGTGAATCCAAGTGCGACAATGCTTGCAATAACGACCACCCATTTAAGCGTTCGCATTGGTTGTTGATTTGGGTTTTGCGAAACGATTGATCCAGACTAGCCAGAGTGCAAACACAACAGCATAAACGAAAATAGTGAAGGTGTAATCGTGATTAAACGCGAGCCACCCCTCATTGTAGTAAACGATCAGAGCAAGTCCGGTAACTCTAGCTATGTTTAACACGTGTATAATCAGCAGACCGAGTGGTGTAAACCAGAGTTTATGCTTGATTGGCCCTGGATAACTGATCATAAAAACGGTAAAAAGAGCGAATAATACTATACCATCGCAGGGCGCACCAATGGTCACACCGCTGGTACCTTCAACGCCAAAGTGAGATCTAAATTGGCCGTCTATGCTATAATCTGTAGTGAGATACCCTAGCGTATGCAGGATTTTTTCGCCGGAAACCACGAGATTATCAATGACCAAGTCATCAATTTTGGTTTCGGATTGTAAATAGCCAGAATAGGCAAAATGCCAACCTAAATAGAGAACAGAACTAAGAATGAGAAAACGACTGAACGGATTTCGAATTATCGAACGAATCATCCTTGTTTTTTTCTAGAGAGATCATAGGCTTTCTTTCCTCCCACAGCCAATCCGGCCGCGATAAGAAAGCTAACGCCTCCGTCAATCGGACAAACCGCGCCAAACGGACCGCCGCATGGAGGTTCTCCACCACCTGGAGGATCCGGAGGAAGGGCCACCATTACCGCAGGCAGGGCAATCCATACCGCTGCGATGAGTATCATTCTGAAAAAGTTCGATTTCATCTTAATAGTACGCTTAGTGGTGACAAATGTAACAAAAAAACAGGATACTATACACTGTTCTCCACAATTGCATGAAGCACCCTATATTTGCGCCGAAACCTTACACAGTATGAGTAATCAAAAGACGAGTTTTCTTGACGCAGATGATTTAAGGCCCATAATCAAGTTTTTAGCTAAAAACTGGTATTTAATGCTCGTCTTCTCGGGTTTAGGGTTTATTACAGCGTATTTGGTTAACTATCAAAAACCGAATATTTACGCTGTAAAAACTGAAATTCTTTTGAAGTCATCGGACCGATATGACTATCAATCGAAAATGCTCGACAACCTTGGATATTACTCCATTCTTCAAGATATAACCAATCAAAAGCGAATTCTTCAGTCCTATGACTTGATGGATAAAGTGTTGGATAAAATCGATTTTAGCTTAAGTTATTATTTGGAAGGTCGTTTGAAGGTCTTACAGGTAGATCATTTCGATGCGATCAATATTAAATGTGACTGGCAGCGTGTGGATCCTACGCTCTACAATATCCCACTTCACATTAAGGTAAAGGATTTAAAGACGTATGAATTTAGCTACGAGATTGGGAATAAGCGCAAGGTTTACACCTATGAATTTGGCAAGCTCATCACAGATGTGAATTTTGAGCTTCAAGTGGATCTTTCTCCGCGTTTGGACGAAACTTGGTTGAAATCTGTTCAAGAACAGAACTTCTTGTTTATGATTCACCCTCGCACTTGGTTGATTCAAAAGTATAAAGGCAATTTGAGTATCGACAATGCCGATTACACCAGTATCTTATCCCTTACGCTGAAAGACGAGCTTCCAGAGCGCGCCAAAATGTTTTTGGATACAATTGCCAAAGAGTTCATCAATTACACCTTGGAAAACGAAATTGCTGTCAACTACAATACAGAAAAGTTTATTGACAAGCAAGTTGACGAAATCATTCGGATTATTGACTCATTAGAGTACACCTTGAATATGTTTAAAGACAATAAACATATTTTGGATTTGAGTCGTGAACAAAATGACGCGTTCAGTAAGTTATCGGAGTTGGATTTAGAAAGAGAAAAGCTCGAGATGAAAATCGTCAATATGAAAAATCTTGAAGATTTTCTCATACGAGAGCGCAATAATCCGGTCGTTCCCCCCATGAACTATTTGGATGGAGAAGACGAATCTATTCGCTCTTTCATCTGGCAGCTTTTTGACCAAAATGTAAAGCGTTCGGAGTTGCTTGTGTCCGTGAAAGAAGGAGACCCGCGCATTGCACGTGTGGATTCCATGATCAAAACCATCAAGAACAATATCTTCAGATATACACGGGATAATAAAGTTTCATTGAGACAAAAAGTTGAAGAGCTGGATATTAAAAAAGCGGAATTGGAATATTTGCTTAAAGATCTTCCCAAATCGCAGCGCGAACTTTTGGCTATTGAGCGCAAATTATTGGTCAATGAAAACTTGTATACTTTCTTACTTGAAAAGAAAGCCAATACCGTTATCGCTCGCGCCGCCATCATTCCACAAACCAGCATAATTGAGCGCTCCCGATCCCTTGGGGTCGTCGGTCCGGATAAACAATCGGCAACCTACACGTATGTTGGTATTGGTCTTATATTATCCATATTAATTGGCTTCATTCGATTGATCTTCTTTGAGCGAATAGAAAACATATCGGAATTAAAATCTATCTCGAAAATTTCAATTATTGGAGGAATTCCTCACCACCCAGACATTGACGTAGCGCCTATTTCTCTGCTCAACAATCCACGGGGAAATGTGGCAGAGGCCTTCCGCTCCGTCCGAACGAATTTGCAATATGTATTGAATATGGATGGGCCATCTGTAATTATGGTTTCCTCCATTCATCCATCCGAGGGTAAAACATTTGTATCGATCAACCTTGGGTCTGTTTTGGCCAAAGCGTCTAAAAAGGTCTTGATTCTTGACTTTGACATGCACAAACCAAGAATTCACAAGATTTTTGGTATTGAGAATATCACAGGGGTATCTTCTTATTTGGTAAATCGTACGCATTACTCTGATTCGGTTTTCCCTTCTCAAATTGAAAATTTGGATGTTATTCCTGCAGGTCCTGTGCCGCCAAATGCCTCGGAACTTGTTTTGAATGATCGCGTTCGGCAGATGATCGAAGAAAACAAAAAGCTCTACGACTTTATCATCATCGATACACCGCCTATTTCATTGATCAGTGACTCCATGGTTATTTTCAACTATGTGAATTTGGGAATCTTTGTAATGAATACAGAGAAAGCGACGAAACAAGGTGTTCGTTTCCTCGAAGACACATTGAAACAAAACAACATGAGTAAATCGATGTTGCTTTTGAACAATATCAAAGAAAAACGCTGGAAATACTACTATAGCAAGTACGCATACAAATACGGCTATGGATATGGCTACGGCTATGGCTATGGCTACGGGTATGGAGCGAGCTATTATGGTTACGGCGAAGATGACGCCAAATCAAAAGATAAAAAATCACGAAAAAAATAATCGTGACCTATGATTTCATTAATCATTACCACCCATAATTACGCCCACTTTGTTGAGCGGGCTGTGCGCAGTGGATTAGATCAATCCATGGATCCACATGAATTTGAAATCATCGTAGTCAATGATGCATCCACTGACAACACCAAAGAGGTACTTGCCAATTATGAATCGGAAATTCGGATTTTTCATTTAGACGAAAATGTTGGACTAGCCGGTGCTCGCAATTTTGGCATTAAAAAAGCGAAAGGCCAGTTCATTATTTTTCTCGATGCCGATGATTTCATCCATCGCGATTTGCTTAAAGTGCAAAAATTATTCTTGGATGAAAATAACGCGTTGGACGCTGTTTCAGTAGACTATTATTTGGTCGATGAGCGTGGAGCTCGAATCAAACATGTCAATGCCGAAGAACAACCCATCGCTTGCGGTATCATGTTTCGTAAAGACTTTCTCCACAACATTGGTTTGTATGATGAAAAATTCAGAGCACGAGAAGAGGAAGATTTGCGCATTCGCTGGACATCCAAATACAACATCTACAATTTGATTATACCCTTGTACCGTTATCGAATGCACGATTCGAATTTGACGAAAAACGCAGATACCATGGACAAGCATCGCGATCTGCTCGAAAACAAACACAGTAAATAATTGGCCATGAGCGTTTTTTTAAAAGGAAACTCCATTGAACTTCGTGCCCTCGACGTGGATGATGTCAATGAGCAATACCTGACGTGGATCAATGATCCAGAAGTCACCAAAGGACTGGCGTCAGGCTATTGGCCTACGAGCATGACCGCTTTGAAACAATTTGTTTCATCGATGACGGCTCAGTCCCATGTTTCCTTTTTTGCCATTGTGCATACAGATACACAAAAACACATTGGCAATATCAAGATCGATCGCTTCGATTGGATTGCTAGGACATGTGAATTGGGCATTTTGATTGGCGATAGGCACTATCACGGAAAAGGAATCGGCACTGAAGCTTGTCAATTGGTGATCGATTATGCCTTTACTCGATTAAATATTCGTAAAATCTTGCTTTCAGTTTACAGCAATAATCCCGGCGCCATTCGACTTTATGAGAAACTCGGATTTACCACCGAAGGCTGCTTGCGTGAGCACGTGTTTGAAAATGGAAGCTATCATGATAAAATGTACATGTCCATTTTCAATCCTCATGTGAAATGATTGTATGTGTGATTCAAGCCCGTATGGGATCGACACGCCTTCCGGGCAAAGTTTTAATGCCCGTCAACGGTGAAAAAAGTATTCTCGAAATGCTTGTTGAACGCATTTCCGTTGCTCCTGGACTAGACCGAATCATCATCGCTACTTCTACAAATGCGGAAGACGACCAACTGGAAGCTTTCTGTCACAATCACCACTATCTCATTCATCGCGGAAGTGATTGGGATGTCTTAACACGATTTTATGGAGCCGCGGTGCAAGCCGGAGCCAAAAGCGGTGATCATGTTATACGCATTTGTGCTGATAACCCCCTGAGTTCTGCTGAAACTGTTCAATTTGTTATTGAAAAATATCTCCATTCCAAATTGGATTATTTTTCCAATACCAACGAACCTCCCTATCTCGAAGATGGATTTGATGTAGAAATTTTCTCCTTCAATGCCTTGCATATTGCCTTCGAAAAAGCAGAGCTTCTTAGTCAGCGAGAACACGTTACACCATTTATCAAAAATTCAGGGTTGTTTACCTGTGGCTGGCAAAAACATAACGATCAATATACGCACAAACTTTCTGTAGATACAGCCGAAGATCTTGAATTGAGCAAGGCTATTTTTTCCGCGCTTCAAGTCAAACCCCAATTTACCATACATGATGTGGTGGATTTGCTTCAAGAAAAACCGGAGTTACTCGAAATCAATAAATCGAGTGAGATCAATAGCGGTTATGCCAAATCGCTCAGAGAGGATAAAAAAATTGAAAAGTCATCATAAGCTGACCATGAAAGAGATTACACATTTCGAAAAAAGCAATGCATACCGTGCTCAAATTCACGATTTGATTCCCGGTGGTGCGCATACGTATAGTAAAGGCGACGACCAATTCCCTATCCTATCACCCGCCGCTATCACTCATGGTAAGGGCAGCCACGTATGGGATGTGGATGGCAATGAATTCATCGAATGTTTAGGTGGTTTGGCCTCTATCAGTTTGGGGCATGCTTATCCTGAGGTGATTGAACGCGTAACGCAAGAACTTGGACGCGGCAACAATTTTTCACGACCATCTATTTTAGAAAAAGAAATTGCGGAGCGCTTTCTCGATTTGGTCAAGGTGCATGATATGATCAAATTTGCGAAGAATGGCTCAGTAGTGACCACCGCTGCCGTTAAACTCGCTCGTGCTTACACCGGACGTAAATTAGTGGCTCGTCCCATCGATCATCCATTTTATAGCTACGATGATTGGTTTATTGGAAGTACAGATGTGAAAAGCGGCATCCCCAATGACATTAGTAATTTGACCGTGACCTACAAATCTGACGATATCGAATCGTTAACAAACCTTTTTGATCAATATCCCGGACAAATTGCTTGTATCATTTCAGAACCTGAGAAATTCAATATTCTTCCCGAAAATTATTTGAAAGATGCCATAGATCTTGCCCATAAAAATGGCACTCTTTGGATCATGGATGAAATGATTACCGGCTATCGCACTGATTTTCCGGGTTCGATGAAAAAATACGACGTGGTGCCGGATATGACAACTTGGGGAAAAGGCATTGCGAATGGTTTTTCTTTTTGTTGCCTCACCGGAAAAAAAGAAGTCATGGAACTTGGTGGCATTCGCAATGAAGGTGCTGAAAAATTGTTTTTGATTAGTACTACGCATGGTGGCGAAACGTGCAGCATTGCCGCAGCCATGGCCACTATCGACGTCTTTACCAAAAACGATGTGATTGGTCACAACCAACGACTTGGACAACTGTTTATCGACCGTTCAAAAGCCCTCTTTGCTTCACACGGTTTGTCGCATTCCATTCGGAATATGCAATTCAATTGGCATGCATCGCTTGGTTATTTCGACCAAGAAGGCAACAATAGTTTTGGATTGCGTACTTTATATCATCAAGAATTAATTAAGCGTGGCGTATTGTTTCAAGGCATTTTTTGCCCGCATTTTTCGCACACCGAAGAAGACGTCGATCACATCATCGACGCCATGGATGAATCATGTAATATTTATAAAAAAGGACTAGAAGAAGGTTTTGAAAAATATTTGGTGGGATCACCCATCAAGCCCGTCTTCAGAAAATACATCTAAATATGGAACCACTACGCACAACGGATCCGACCCAGATCGATTTCAAAAAGAAATTTGACCTCAGCGAGAAAGTCATTATCATTTCCGGTGCTTGCGGACTAATCGGACGCGCCTTTTGCGAGGCTGCAGCCCAATTTGGAGCGCATGTGATTGCTGCGGACATTCCACAAGCCAATCCGGAAGCATTTGCAGATGACCTTAGCAAACGCTTTGATCGCAAAATGATGGGCGTATCGATCAATGTCACATCCAAGTCAGAAATTATCGAACTAAAAAACCAAGCACTCGCTGAATTTGGAAAAATTGATGGGTTGGTCTGTGGACATCAAAATAAATCACACTTGATTTTTGAACCTTTTGAAGAGGTTTCTGAAGACAACTGGGACACCGTAATGGAAGTAAATTTGAAAGGCACTTTTTTACTTTGCCAAGTTATCGGTTCGCACATGTGCACGCAAGGTGGTGGAAGTATCATCAATATTCCGTCGACGTATAGCGTAGTAGCTCCAAATCAAAATCTATACAAAGGCACTAGCCTCGGTTGTCCCGCAGCATACAGCGCGTCTAAAGGCGGCATTGATGCATTGTCGCGTTACTTGGCCAGCTACTGGGGCAATAAAAAGGTACGTGTGAATATGATCACACCGCATGGTGTTTGGAACAATCACGAAAAACAATTTGAAGAAAACTTCGCCCGCTTCTCTCCAATGGAGCGATTGAGTTACAATCACGAAGTAGGTGGCGCACTTGTTTATTTGTTGAGCGATGCGTCAAGTTATGTAACAGGATCAAACATGTTGGTAGAAGGCGGCTGGACCGTTTGGTGAGATGAATTACACAAAAGAAATAGAACACTACTTCGATCGTCTGTGGCCCATTTGCCGGAGCATCACAGGTAATGGCTTGCGCGAATCTCTGCAAATTGTGAACGAGATTATTCCATTGACCATTCATGAAGTGCAAAGCGGTACCCAAGTATTCGACTGGGTTGTTCCGGAAGAATGGAATATTCGTGATGCCTACATTATCGATCCGAATGGAAGGAAAATTTGTGATTTCAACGTGCATAATTTGCATGTGGTGAACTACTCCGTTCCCGTTCACGCAAAGATGACCTACAACGAGCTTCTTCCTCATCTGCATTTTGTAGAAAGTCAACCGGACGCCATACCCTATATTACGAGCTATTATAAAAAGACGTGGGGGTTTTGTTTGACGAAAAATGAATTTGCCACTCTGCCGAAAGAAGGTGAATATGAAATTTTCATCGATAGCACCTTGGAACCCGGCAGTATGAGTTATGGTGAATGTGTATTGCCCGGTGAGAGCGATGAAGAAATCCTTTTCTCCACCTATCTATGCCATCCGAGTATGGCTAATAATGAATTGAGCGGACCACTCGCGACGGCATTTATTTACAAAAGCATTTTAGAAAAAATACCCAATCGTCGTTACACCTATCGTTTCCTTTTTATTCCTGAAACGATCGGCGCCATTGCCTTTTTGCATCGTTCGGGTCAGCATCTGAAGGAAAAGCTCGTTGCCGGATTTGTCATGACCTGTTGTGGCGATCGTGGGGACATTACTTACAAATTATCAAAAAGAAAAGACAGTCGCGGCGACCGCGCAGCGCAGCACATTTTGAATCAGGAAATAAAACATACAGTCATTCCATTTTCGGTTGGCGGTAGCGATGAGCGTCAGTTTTGTTCACCCGGATTCAATTTACCTGTTGGATCGATTATACGCACGCCGTATCAGCACTACAAAGAATATCATACTTCGTTGGATAATAAAAACTTCATTTCATTTGAACATTTGCAGCATACTATTGATGTCAGTGTTCAAATTGTGGAAGCGTTAGAAATGAATGAGGTTTATACCAATTCAATTCCTTACTGCGAACCTCAATTGGGCAAGCGCGGGCTCTATCCTTCAAGTGCGAGTCCGGAGTTCAATCGGGTGGCACTTCACCGTCTTTTACATTTTTTATCATTCGCCGACGGCAACACCGATTTGATTGAAATTGCTGAAAAACGCGGGGATTCCGTATTGGATTATCAAACGATTATTTCACAATGTAAGGAAGCCAAATTGATTTAAAGACACGCGTGTTTTTAATTACAAAACTTCGCTTACTTTGGTCCCAAACAAAAAAACCCAATTATGTATACCCGCAAAGAATTTAGAAACTACGCGGTAAAGCATCAAGGAATCAGCGGCACAGTGGTAGATGATGTCATCAGCCACGTGTATGGTCCTGAGATGATGACCCGCACAGTAATTGAAGAACGCAATATGCCATTTCGTGAGGTTGATGTATTCTCGCGATTGATGGCCGATCGCATTATTTTCCTCGGTACTGAAATTGATGATTATATCGCGAACATAGTTCAAGCGCAGTTGCTCTTTTTGGAAAGTGCCGACTCGCAAAAAGACATTCAGATTTATATCAATTCTCCTGGTGGAAGCGTATATGCTGGACTTGGCATTTATGACACAATGAATTACATCAATCCTGATGTAGCCACTATCTGCACAGGTATGGCAGCGTCTATGGGCGCAGTATTGCTTTGTTCTGGTGAAAAAGGAAAGCGTACCGGTTTGAAACACTCGCGCGTAATGATTCACCAGCCCCTTGGAGGAGCACGTGGTCAGGCGTCAGATATCGAAATCACAGCACGTGAAATTCAAAAATTGAAGCATGAACTTTATCAAATCATTGCTGAGCAAAGCGGGCAGACTTTCGACAAAGTTTGGGCGGACAGCGATCGCGACTATTGGATGATCGCTCAAGAAGCCAGAGATTATGGTATGATCGACGAAGTACTCGAAAGAAAGAAATAATATTGATTTTCAATATTTTAATAAAAAGGCCGGTAGATTACCGGCCTTTTTTAGTTAGAAAGTTCGTTGATAACAAAAGTTAGGTAAATTGTAAAGTAGTCATTATAAATGATTTACTTTGTGCACTTCCTTACCCTAACCTTGATTACAATGAAAATCAATTTCATTAAAATTGTCTTTAGTATTGGACTCAGTTTGATCGGTCTTTGGTCTATCGGTCAGTGTTCAATCTCTCAAACCAATGAACTTTCTGACTTGTCCACGGAATGTGGCAGTGGTCCTTTGTCATTTGGAACTCCTGAATTTTTAACTACCTGCTGTGATGGCCCAATCGAAGTCAGTTCGGAATTGGTCCAAACCGCATCCGGCGAATCGAATTGCACCTTGACCCCGGCCTTCGGTCCGGGTCCTGATTGGGCGCTTTGGCTTCCCGGAGTGAATCCAAACAGCGTAGTTTGGATGTGGGATAGCAATGGGGCTATGCACGTTACTGGCGATGGCCACGCCATCGTTACCGGACACGTTTACAGTGTAGCTGATCCTTCACAAGGTTTTGACGTGTTCATATTGCTTGGTAATGGCCGCAACTGGGCAGAATGGTCTGCACTTGGACGCGGTTATAAAAACGACCTCAATCTTGCGGGCAACAACTTCCAAGATTGGATGTACTATGAGATGCTCGAAGGATATTCTTATCTCCGTGGAACGGGATCGCTCGAAGGCAGTTTCTTAAATCTTTCGCACAAACCGGCCAACTACTATTTCGGTTATCAAGTTGGTATGGCTGCGAACAATAAAAACGCCAACAATGGTATGAGCGGATGGTTCAACTACAGTGGAACACTCAACGGCACTACCATCAGCGGACATGGCGACATCAACGTCGATCAAGCATGTGATGATGTCAATGACGATTGTGGTTCTTCAACCAGCACAACCTACTGGAGAGCGCAAGATGCTTGCGGAAATGTTGGTTATGCATCACAAACTATTTCGTCTCTTGATACAACCGCTCCTGTATTCGACACATTCGAAGAATCTGTCACTGTGGAATGTGGATTGGAAAACACAATTTCAATCAGCGCCACAGACGCATGCTCAGCATATGAAGTGAGCTACATTGACGAGATTATTGAAGAAGGCTGCAATGGTCTAATAATGCGCACCTACACCGCTACAGATGCGTGTGGCAATGCGTCTACCGCAGTTCAATACATCTATTTGGAAAGCGCCGTCGAATTGATGTTTTTAACCTTCCCTGAAAATATAGTGGTTGAATGTGGTCAATGGGTTGATCCAGGTAATTCCTTGGTGACGTATAGCGAGGGCTGCGGAAGTCCAAGTTTGACATCAAGTGATGAAATCATTGCTGGTTCATGCGGAAGCTCCTACACCCTAGTGCGCACATTCACCTTGACCGATGAATGTGGAGCGGAAGTGACTCAATCCTGGACCATTGAAGTCCAAGACACTACGGCTCCAATTATTTATAATGCTCCTTCCTCCAATATCACCTTGCAGTGTGGCACCGAACCTGAAGGAGACAATATTTTCGCCATCGATAATTGTGAAGGAATTATAACAGTATCACTTAGTGCACAAACTATTCCGGCTGATTGTGGCTACACTTTTATTCGTACATGGACGGCAACGGATGGTTGTGGCAATAGTTCATCCGTTTCTCAAACCATCAATTTTGTAGACAATCAAGGACCCGTATTTACTTACGTTCCCGAAAGTGCTACGATAGTTGGTTGTGAATCGGGAGGATTTGAATTGGGAGACGCATTAGCTACGGATGCTTGCGGAGAGGCCACAGTGACCTTTACAGATTCAGAACAAATCAACGGATGCAGCACAACCTTTACACGCACTTATGTGGCGGTAGATGGTTGCGGAAATGAAACCACTGCTTCTGCTAGTGTAACTTATATTGATAATGAAGCTCCTGTTTTAGTGAGCGGCCCTGAAAACATTACAGGAGCTTGCAGTGCTGGCAGCATTTTTACTCCTGACTTTCCATTATTTGAAGACAATTGCTCAGAGGTAGTAGTGAGTATTCAATCGGATCTCATTTCGCCCGGTGCATGTGAAGGATCTTATACGCGCGTAATTGTATTCCAAGCGCTCGACGCCTGTGGAAATATGAGTACCTACGAATGGACTGCAGCAATAGAAGACAACGAAGCACCCGAGTTCGTAAGCTTGCCCGAAGCAGTTGTAGATGGTTGCAATGGACAATTTGTTGGCGAAGCTGTCGCTATTGACAACTGTGGTAGCGTTCAAGTGAGTTTCGTAGATACACCGCTTGGCAATTGCGGAGGAAGTTTTACACGTACTTATACCGCTACGGATGCTTGCGGAAATAGCGTTTCCGAATCTGTTACTTTGAATCTTCAAGACATTATTTCACCAGTCCTAGTAAGCGGCCCTGAAAACATCGAAATCGGTTGTGGCGAAAGCTATGAAATCCCATCGGCCCCCGTGTTTTCCGACAACTGTTCTGACGTTACGGTAGAAATTACAGCGGATTTTGAAACACCTGGATTTTGCGCCGGTACAAGCACTCGAACCATTGTTTGGGAAGCGACAGATGCTTGTGGAAATAAATTTTCATATGAATGGACCGCAACAACTCGTGATTTAACAGCACCTGTTTTTGTGACTTTAGTAGAAGATATGGAAATGGAATGCGGTGAAACCGCCCCTGAAGTTGAAATGATCGCCACTGACGACTGCAGCACCACTGAGGTGTATATCGAATTTTCTGAAACAACCGAACCGATTGAATGTGGCTATGCTTTAATTCGCAATTGGACAGCGTATGATGACTGCGGCAATAGCACCACAGCCACACAAACCATTTCATTCTACGATACACAGGGTCCTTCATTCAACTGGTACCCAGAGGATGTAACCTACAACTGCGGCGATGATTACAGTAATTTTGAAATACCAACCGCAACAGATGTCTGTGCAGGCGACGTAGAAGTAGCAGTGACCATTTTGCCTTTAGGAAGCGAATGCCCTGGTACAGAAACTTTCCTTCGATTGTACCGCGCTTTTGATGATTGCGGCAACAGCGCAATCTATTATCAAACAGTGAATATTGTAGATAATATCGGTCCTGAATTCATCAATACACCGTCTGAAGTTATTGTCGAGTGTGACGAAGTAACGTCCATCTCTGCCCAGGCTATTGACGCATGCAGTGGCGAAGCCGATATCATCATAATCGATTTCCCTAATTTGGAAAATTGCGGTCAAATCATCGAACGCACTTATATCGCCACAGATGCTTGTGGAAATACAACCGAATTTTTCCAAACCATTTATACCGTTGATGAAACCGCACCGGTGATATACAACACCCCAGCGGCAGAACTCACACTCGGCTGCGGCGATGCCATTCCAGATGTTTTCTTGTTTGCATTGGACAACTGCATGCCTGATGTTCCAATCGCCCTGACAGCAAACACCGTAGAAACAGAGTGCGGTTATGTATTCACTCGTACATGGACAGCTTATGACTATTGTAATAATGAAGCGTCATTTACCCAAGTTATTACAGTCGAAGATCAATCTGCACCGGTTCTTAGCGCAACACCAGCCGACATCACCATTTCGTGTGATGCCAATTTACCAGATGTACCAGTGATTACTGCATTGGATGATTGCGGAGGAATATTGCCAGTCGATTTCCAAGAAGAAACTATTGGACTTGATATTTGTCCAACATTCTTGCGCACATGGTGTGCAACAGACTGTGCAGGAAATACTACTTGCCATACCCAAACCATCACCTTCGAAGAAATCCAAGCAGTGGCCAACTTCCGTGTAGATCCTGGAGTTTATGGTGAGACATTGATTAAGTGGACCTCTTCGCAAGATGAGATTGTTCAATTCGCCATCTACAATGTTGCTGGTCAAAAATTGACGGATGCCTATTTATTGAGTGCTTCAGCCGGTTCAGCGCATGTAGTGTCTATCGACACATCACGTTTGCCCGGAGGCATCTACATCATGCAATCGCAAAGTGACTCAGGAACAAATACCCAGCGTTTCGTTATTCGTTAACAACGCATATTCCTGCATATAAAATTTTGTGTCGCGTTTCATGGTCTGCATTAATTTGCACCCATGGAACGCGACACTTTTTTTGCTGATATTGTTCTGCCTTTGGCTTTACCCAAAGTGCTCACATATCGGGTGCCGCGTGTATTAGCGCCCCATATTCTCATTGGTCAACGTGTAATTGTTCCCTTAGGGAAACAGAAACTTTTTACCGGGATCGTTCTTAAAATTCACAACCATGTGCCCTCTGGTTATGAGGCCCGCTATGTAGAAGAAATATTGGATGCTGAATCTATTGTCAATCAAGAACAACTCGATTTTTGGCAATGGATGGCAGATTACTACGCCTGTACTTTGGGGGAAGTCATGAACGCTGCATTGCCTAGCGGACTCAAACTTACCAGTGAAACCCAGTTTACTTTGCCCGATAAAGATGTTGTTTTCGAGGAGTTGAGCGATAAAGAATCAATTATCGTTGAAACATTGAGAAACAACGACGCCATGAATTTGGATGAACTTTCCAAGGCGCTTGACTTGAAAAATATTCGTCCGGTATTGAAAAGCTTACTCGACAAGCGCATCATCGCTTCGGTAGAGGAGGTCAAAGAGAAATTCAAGCCGCGGACTGCAGATATGATTTCACTCGGTTCGGAAGCCCAAACTGAAGAACAGCTCCAACATATTTTTTCATCATTAGAAAAAAGAAAAGCTCAAAAACAAGTCGATGCGTTGATGATGTTGCTTCAACTGACCCAATACGATCAAGGCAAACGCGGAGAAGTCGATCGGCTGAAACTTCAACAAATGAGTGATACAACCAATGGGGTGATTCAAACCATGATTCAAAAAAACTGGTTGAGTTCACGCACCATTGAAATTGGCCGATTGGCCGCACATTTGCTCGCATCGGAAGGCGCCAAACCCTTGTCACCGGCTCAACAGACTGCATTATCAGACATAGAAGAATCGTTCAAATCACACGATGTAACGCTCCTCGAAGGAGTTACGTCAAGCGGAAAAACAGAAGTCTATATTCACTTGCTTGAGAAGACTCTTGCTGAGGGCAAGCAGGCATTGTTTCTTTTACCTGAAATAGCATTAACAACGCAAATTATTCATCGTTTGCGTCGACATTTTGGCAATCGCGTAGGGATTTACCATAGCGGATACAGCGATAATGAACGCACGGAAGTTTGGAACAAAGTATTGGCCGCTGCCCCCGGAGAGTGCGACATTATTTTGGGCGCGCGCTCTTCCGTTTTCTTGCCCTTTACCAGATTGGGATTAATTGTGGTTGATGAAGAGCATGAAACCAGCTTCAAACAATATGATCCTGCTCCGCGCTATCATGCACGTGACGCTGCTATAGTTCTCGCTTCTCGATTTAAAGCCAAGGTACTTTTAGGGTCTGCCACTCCGGCGGTGGAAACCACTTGGAATGCGCGACAAAAGAAATTCGGATTTGTGCAGTTAACAGAGCGCTACGGAGGTGTGTCTTTACCACAAATCAATGTTTGTGACCTGCGCAAAGAACTCAAAGCAAAAACCATTCGCGGAAATTTTTCCTCTGTGCTCATTACTGCAATGGCAGAAGCTTTGGAGAAAAAAGAACAAATCATTTTATTTCAAAACAGACGGGGCTACTCCCCTATTTGGCAATGTCATTCCTGCGGTTGGACACCCATGTGTACGCGATGCGATGTGAGCTTGACCTATCACAAACACATCAATCAATTGAAGTGTCACTATTGCGGCTACAATACGCCACCCGTCAACACATGCGGAGCTTGCGGTAGTCACGATATCAAAATGCTTGGATTCGGTACAGAAAAATTAGAAGAAGAAATACAAGAGTTGTTTCCTGACGCTGTCGTACAGCGCATGGACTTGGACACTACGCGCAATAAGAATTCATATCAACGCATCATTGAAGACTTTGAGACCGGCAAGATCAATATTCTTGTGGGCACACAGATGGTGACCAAAGGACTCGACTTCGACAATGTGTCATTGGTAGGTATTATGAATGCGGATAAGATGATGAAATTTCCTGACTACAGAAGCATCGAGCGCAGTTATCAATTGATGATGCAAGTTTCCGGTCGCGCCGGAAGGCGGGGAAAAATGGGACAAGTCGTTATTCAAACCTATTCTCCTGAACACTGGTTGTTTGATATGGTGAAAAACGCGGACTACAATGCTTTGTATGCCCACGAAGAAAATGAGCGTCATCACTTTGGATATCCTCCTTTCGTGCGGATGATGAAAATCACCATCAAACACAAAGACGATCAAATTGCGGCACTCGCTGCCAATAAAGCGCGGCAAGTACTTCATCCCATTGTCGGACAGCACATTCTCGGACCGGAAAGGAACTATATTCCCAAAATCAACAACTACTTTTTGTACCAGATCATCGTCAAACAATTGCGCACTAAAAATTTACCAGAAGAAAAAATGACAAAACCAA
>JBMOFW010000039.1:0-17097 GCA_049318685.1 Flavobacteriales bacterium | reverse complement strand
GTGAAGACTTCCGGTAATTGGAAGCTCTACAGCAAAACCACGATCCTTTTCGCTACGTTTGGCCTGTTGTTTTGGCTTCTCGTATTTGTATCTACACCAATATGGCTTAGCGTAATACTGTGTTCACTTTTTGGCGTGAATCTCGCAGCGATCGGATTCAACGTAATGCACGACGGCGCACATGGAAGTTTTTCTAGCAAAACATGGGTGAATGAAATCATGGGGCACTCTCTCAATTTGATGGGAGGTGATGTGCATCTTTGGAAAACAAAGCACAACCTCATCCACCACAGTTTTACCAACATTGAAGGCTACGACGATGATATTGACATCAAGCCGTTCATGCGCACAACCACTATTCAACCGAAGAAGCCAATTCATAAATGGCAGCATATTTATTCGGTAGCTTTGTACAGCTTGACATATCTTTTGTGGATTTTCTATTTTGATTGGAAAAAATATTTTTCAGGTAAAATCGGCATGACACCGATTCGAAAGTTCAGCACCAAAGATCATATCATTTTTTGGGGGACAAAAATTATCCACTTCGGCTTTTTCTTCGCGTTACCGATGTACACACAAGGAGTTTTAGCCACTATTGTGGGTTATCTAATTGTGGCTTTTGTATGTGGAATTATCTTGGCATATGTGTTCCAAATGGCTCACGTAATGGAGAATACAGAGTTTGTAGATCCAACTGAGAACAATGGGAAAATTGCAGATGAGTGGGCTGTGCATCAGATTAAAACAACGTCTAATTTTGCCACTCAGAATAAAGTAGTTTCTTGGCTCACTGGAGGATTGAACTATCAGGTGGAGCATCACTTGTTTCCTCGTATTTCTCACATTCATTATCCTGAATTGAATAAAATCGTGAAAGAAACATGCGTTCAGTTTGGTATTCGCTACAATGAATATAAAACTGTTTTCAGTGCTGTGAAATCGCACGTTGGTCACTTGAAGACGATGGGACAGATGGCGTAAGGCCGGTTCTGGGTTTCAAGTTTCTTGTTTCTAGCGTTAGTCTTAGCTCAGGGTTAGATTTTTACGTCTGTTACAAGTGACAAAGTGACTAGTTACGCGGGTTGGTGTTTGTTCGATAAACAGACTGCCACCAGTAACTTAAAACTTCGTAACCAGTAACTCTGTAACCAGTAACTACGGGATATACTCCGCCGCGTCGACAAGAATGTAATTCATCTGATAGATATCGTCAGCATTGAGTTTCAACTTGCCTTTGAAAGTGAGACGTTCGTCTGTTTTGTATTGACGATGGCTGCTTTTGAAACGTAAATCAGCAACCGATTCTGGTCCTCCGCCACCGCAGAAATAGCAGTTGGCATAAGGATATCGAGATACTACGTAGAAATTATCGTCATAGTCCACCGGAATCACGTAGCCGGTAATATAAACCTCTTTTCCTTCGTACGCTTTTACGGCAGCCCCGAATGTGGGTTTCCAAAAATATGAGTCGAGCTCTTTTACATAAATCTGCTTAAACGTCACGTCGGAAAGGGTTTTCCAGGTGATTTCATTTAATGCATCATCCATCAAAACGGGAGTCAATGAAGATCGTTGCACCCTTTCCCAATCCACCATTTTTTGTGCAGCGGCGGGAGAATGATCGGTTTTGGCTCTGACATAACTGCTCAGGCCAATCGCCGCGGTTATTCCCAATCCAACAAAAATGATTTTCTTAATCATGTGACAGCGTTTTTGAAATGTCCATCTTTAATGCGCGCAGCGCAGGCAATAATGATGCCCCAATTCCTACCAGCAAAGTTACGGCAAGAAGTACAAATTCGCCTGTATTTAACCCCATTTCATTCAGGTCGTAGTGGAACTCGTTTTCGAGTGTTTTACTTAAAATATAGAGGCCCAATCGACTCAACAAAGCACCAACAATAAATCCGATAATGGAGAGGATGAGTCCTTCTTGCAAGATGAGTCTAAACAAGGCGCTTTTAGAACCTCCCATAGTGCGCAACAGGGCGAGTTCGTATTTGCGTTCTTTCAATGAATTGTATAGCGATACGAAAACACTGATAAATGACAAAATCATAATGACCACAGCAACGGCCTTCATTACACTGATGCCTATCCCAAAACTTTGCGTGAGGCGATTCATTTCAATCGCGGGGTCAGCTAGTTGCATATTGGTGTTTTTAACGCTATTCGCAAGCATCATGGCGGCCATCGGATTGCGCTTTTTGATGAGGTAAGCAGTTACTTCGTGTGATGGCTCGTCGTTGTGCCCATTCTCACCGGCTTGAATCCGCATCAACTCTGAACCACTCACTCCATCTCCATCTCCTTCCACCTCTTGTTCTCGTTCCAGTTCTTCTTCTTCATGTTCATGGCTATGCCCTTCGTGCACCAGCCAAACCGATTCAATCGGAGTCAGTATCAAATTATCAATAGCCGAATTATTTTGATCGAGAATGCCCACAACAGTAAACGGATCATCGTGGTGATGGCCTTCTTCTCCAGCTTCTGCTGCTTGATCAAAACCGTGCACGGAAGTGAATTTATCACCTACTTTCAATCCTGTTTCCCGAGCCACTTTCGCGCCTAAGGTGACTTCAAATGGTGCCGTGAAAATGCGTCCTTCTCGCAGTGTGCATTCGTAATGCTCCGGATATTTTATCGTAGTTCCTACAATGCGCCATTTTTCATAATTATCTCCATAGGCCAACGGAATCGCTTCTTTGACCATAGGGTTTTTTATGATTTTCTTGGCGTCATCCAGATTGATATTGCCTGTGGGGGCGTCGACATGATACACATTGGCCAAAATCAACTGCAATGGACTTCCTTTGGCGCCAAGTACAAAGTCGATGTCTTTGATGTTGCGATCGAACTTATCCGCCACTTGTTTTTCCAATAATAAGAGCAAAGAGATGATGCCAACGCCAAATGCCAATAGGATCACGCTCAGCGCAGTATTCATGGGCTTGAAGCGAATGTTGGCCCAAGAGATTTTAATCAGATTCATAGCGTGATTTGATTTGAGAAGCGATCTTTCAAACGTTTATCGTGGGTCACAATGATCAATGCAGCACCCGTAGACTTAGCTTGTTCTTCCAGCAAATTGATTACCTCTTCAGCATTTTTATCATCCAATGCGCTAGTAGGCTCATCGGCCAAAATGAGTATGGGGTTGTTCATCACGGCACGGGCAATAGCAACGCGTTGCGCTTCACCAACACTGAGTGCTGAAGGTCTTTCCTTGCTTTTAGATGCCAAGTTTAATCGGCTAAGCAGGTCAATGGCTTTCTTTTTATCAATCTTATTTCCTGTAAGAAAATGAGGCATGATCAAATTGTCTTCCACACTTAATGCATTCACGAAGTGAGCGGTTTGAAAAACAATGCCGATGTTTTTACCACGAAATTTATCCAAGGCTCCGCTGCTCAATGCAGAAGTGGCTGTACCGTCGATGGATACGTTGCCACCGGTGGGTTTGAGCAGCCCAGCGAGTAAATGGAGGAGCGTTGTTTTTCCTTTACCGCTCTCGCCCAAAATGAGTAGACGATCACCTGCATTGCACCGAATATCGGGAAATGCGAAGGATGGCCCTTGCGGATATTGAAATGTGATTTGACTGGCTTCAAACATACCTTTTGTGATAATACTGACAAATATAGCATTTGCTAGACGGTAGCGGTGACGCGCGTATCTTTGTAACAAATTTTTAAGAGAATGAATTTCAAACAGCGTTTGTTGCGATACATCATCGGTCTAAGCATTGGATGCTTGGTCGTTTTCGTGATTTTCCCCAATTACGATTGGCTTGGATGGACACCGGCGAAACAAATGAACAAACGCATTCGGGAAGCGACATGGGTGCCTAGTGAACGCGGGTTGTGTCGAATGAAGTGTTTGAATGTGGATGTAGCCCGATTTGACCAAGCGCGCTTTTATGGCGAAGTGGATTTTGGGATGTCGAATGTGCATGAGGGCACACCGCGGTATCAGCTCAATCACGAGGATTTGAAGTTCCAAATTCTAGTTGAAGACACGCTAATAACCTTGATTGATGTGGATCGCTTATCTTCGGCTGTAACATGTGATTGTAAATAGGGAATTCATGAAAGAGCAAATCAAACTGTTGGCAGCTTCATTGTTACCTGAAATCATTGGCTTCAGAAGATATATTCACGCTAACCCGGAGCTTTCGTTTCAGGAAAATAATACTGCGGCTTTTGTTGCCCAGCAATTAACCCATTGGGGAATTGCTTTTGAAGAAAATGTGGGCGGTTATGGTATCAGTGCTATGATTCACGGAAACGGAGAAGGGAGAACAATTGCGTTGCGCGCCGATATGGATGCATTGCCTATTGTTGAATTGAATGAGGTGGAATACAAAAGCATCCATTCCGGAGTCATGCATGCCTGCGGCCATGATGTGCATACCGCATGTTTGTTGGGTGCTGCCAAGATTTTACACGAAATGCGTGATTCTTGGAAAGGTGCAGTACAATTGATTTTTCAACCTGCCGAGGAAGTTCTTCCAGGAGGCGCATCGATTATGATCAAAGACGGGGTTTTCGATAAAACTAAACCCGAATGGATATTCGGTCAGCATGTTTTTCCGGAGTTGCCTGCAGGTAAAGTTGGCTTTTGCCCCGGACCATATATGGCTTCGACAGATGAACTGTATGTGACTATAAAAGGCGTTGGTGGACATGGCGCAAAGCCGGACAAAGCTGTAGATCCGGTATTGATCTCAGCACACTTGATAGTGGCTATGCAGCAAGTGGTGTCGCGGTGGTCCAATCCAATGATGCCTACTGTATTGACGTTCGGGAAGGTGCATGCTAATGGAGCCACCAATATTATTCCGGGAGAAGTGCGCTTGGAAGGAACATTCCGCACTTTTGATGAAAAATGGCGTTTTGAAGCCCATCAACGCATGATAAAACTCGCCCAAGGTCTTGTGGAAAGTATGGGAGGAGAAGTTGATTTTCGCATAGAAGTGGGCTATCCGGTGGTCATGAATGATGATGATTTGACGCAACTTGCAAAAAAGTTTGCAATGGAGTATTTGGGCGTTGAAAATGTAGTTGATCTCGAACAGCGCACTACTGCCGAAGATTTTGCCTATTACTCGCAAATAATGCCCGGTTGTTTTTATCGTTTAGGCACAACCTCCGCGGATGGAAAAAATTTCACGGCATCAGTGCACAATGCCCGATTTGATGTGGATGAATCGAGTCTTGAAACTGGCATGGGACTGATGGCCTGGATGGCAATTAGTTCCCTACTTCACTATAAAATTTGATGCGCATGAGTCGAAGCGGTTCTTCTTCGAAGTCGCCGTCGAATTCTTTCATGGCCTCTTCAATACTATCCGTTTCGCTGCTCATGAAATACTCCATGATATCATCTTGTGCATCCTCATCGATCTCTTCATCGATGAAATATTGAATATTGATTTTTGTACCTGAATTTACAATCGCTTCCAATTCGTCGAGTAGTCCATTCATATCTTTTCCGAGGCCGCGTGCGATGTCGGGAAGAGGTATGCGCTTGTCGATGTTTTGAATGATTTGTACTTTCTGACCACTTTTATTTACAGCAGATTTTACGACAAAATCTTGTGGGCGATCAATGTTATTGTCCTCAACATATTTTTTGATGAGGTTGATGAAGGGCATACCAAATTTGGTCGCTTTCCCTTTACCAACACCGCCAATATTACTCAATTCATCCAGTGTGATTGGATACTGAGTGGCCATTTCTTCGAGCGCTGGATCTTGGAAGATCACATAAGGCGGAATTTGTTTTTCTTTAGAGGTCTTCGAGCGAAGTTCTTTGAGCATAGCATATAGCTGCTCATCAGCTGCGCCGCCGCCTTGCTTAGGAATCAGCAATTCACCGTCGTCGTCTGTTTCACCAATTTCTTCTTCTTTCACCAAAGTGAAGGATTCCGGTTTTTGCATAAACGCGCGGCCTTCATCCGTGAGCTTGAGTGTTCCGTATGTTTCAATTTCTTTGCGCAATAATCCACGCACAAGCATTTGACGGATTATGGCATTCCAGAATTTTTCATCCTGATCTTTGCCTTCTGCAAAATATTCGCTGAGATGGCCTTTGTATGTGGTGACTTCAGAGTTTTTTACTCCGCAAATAACATTACATACAAATTTGGCTTTATGCAATTCGTCAAACGAAACAATGGTGTCTAGGATGAGCTTAACGTATTCTTTTCCTTCGAATTTTTCTTTTGGGCTGCGTGAGTTGTCATCCATTCCGGCGCCATCACCATTCACTTCATCCCATTCTTCGCCAAAATAATGCAACAAGTATTTGCGTCGGCTCATGCTCGTTTCAGCATAAGCGATTACTTCTTGAAGCAACTGCATCCCGATTTCTTGTTCTGCTACAGGTTTGCCTTGAAGGAATTTCTCTAGTTTTTCAATGTCTTTTGGACTGTAGAATGCCACACAAACACCCTCGCCGCCATCGCGGCCTGCACGACCCGTTTCTTGATAGTAACTTTCGAGAGATTTTGGAATATCGTGGTGAATAACAAAACGCACATCGGGCTTGTCGATACCCATACCAAATGCAATCGTGGCTACAATTACATCTACATCTTGCATTAGGAATTGGTCTTGAACAGAACTGCGTTGATGACTATCCATGCCTGCGTGATAGGGCAAAGCTTTGATGCCATTCACTTGAAGCAATTCAGCCAATTCTTCTGTCTTTTTGCGGGAAAGGCAATAAATGATTCCGCTTTTTCCTGAATTGGCTTTGATGTATTGAATGATTTGCTTTCCAACGTTGTGTTTCGCGCGAATTTCGTAAAACAAGTTGGCGCGGTTAAAGGATGCTTTAAACAAGCGGGCATCCATCATACCGAGGTTCTTTTGAATGTCTTGTTGAACCTTTGGGGTGGCCGTAGCGGTAAGTGCCATGATAGGCACATCCGCGATTTGTTGAATAATCGGTTTTAGGCGGCGATATTCCGGACGGAAGTCGTGACCCCATTCTGAAATACAGTGCGCTTCGTCAATGGCTACGAAAGATATTTTGCAATTGCGCAAAAATTCAACGTTTTCATCTTTATTCAACGATTCAGGGGCAACGTAGAGCAATTTGGTTTTGCCAGAGAGAATGTCGCTTTTCACCTGGGCAATTTCGGTCTTGTTAAGAGAGGAGTTAATCACGTGAGCTACGCCATCTTCATCGGAGAAGCCGCGCATAGCATCCACTTGATTTTTCATCAAAGCGATCAGCGGGGAGACGACAATAGCCGTTCCGTCTAGCATGAGTGCAGGAAGCTGATAGCAGAGTGATTTTCCACCACCAGTGGGCATGATGACAAATGTATCAAGACCCTCAAGGACAGACGAGATTACGTCTTCTTGAAGACCTTTGAATTTATCAAAGCCAAAAAACTGTTTTAAAGCCTCTTTTGGGGAGAGGTCGACAACTGTATTCATCTCGAATAACTTTTCTCAACGTTTAACTAAATGTAGGTATAAATTCTTTTCGATACCCGAAACGTTTAGATTGATTTCATTTGAAGGACTCCCTTTCGCAGAAAACGCGCTTGTTTTCGTAAAAAGGGACGCGAATATAATCAAATAAGAACCTTGTTACAAATCTTTTTTATGCGGATACGGGATGTTAACGTGTTGAATAACATGCATTCTTGAAATTCCAACGGAATATCGCATCTTTGCGGCCGTGGCAAAAAAGAAATTCGACATAATTGCATCTGCTAAACGTACCTTGACGCTTGAGTCAGAGACCTTGGCGGCTATGGTCAAGACGATTGATTCTTCATTTGAAAAAGTGGTGAATTCTATTCTTGGCGCTAAAGGAAGATTGGTAGTAACAGGCATTGGGAAAAGCGCCAATATTGCTCAAAAGTTAGTCGCTACATTCAATTCAACCGGCCAACCTTCCGTTTTTATGCATGCTGCAGACGCCATTCACGGTGATTTAGGCAATGTTCAGAAAGGGGATGTGGTGCTGTGTATTTCAAAGAGCGGCGATTCTCCGGAAATCAAAGTACTCGTACCGTTATTAAAGAGCATGGGGAATATACTCATCGGCATGGTGAGCAATGAAAAAGGGTTTTTAGCGAAAAATGCTGACCTAATCCTTTGGACACCTATCGAAAAAGAAGCTTGCCCCAATAATCTGGCACCAACTAGCAGCACCACAGCACAGCTCGCCATGGGCGATGCGGTAGCTGTAGCATTGATGGAGTGTCGTGGATTTACTTCAAAAGATTTTGCGAAATACCATCCCGGTGGTGCTTTGGGTAAAAAATTATATGTAACCATTGGTGATTTGTTGGATTTAGATTTGAAACCAATGGTATCTCCTAACACACCGGTGAAGGATGTGATTATTGAAATCTCGAAAGGTCGTGTTGGAGCGGTAGCGGTGATCAATAAGAATGAATTGCTTGGTGTCGTGACCGACGGGGATATTCGACGTATGTTGGAGCGTGGCTCGGACTTAAAGAAGCTCACGGCCAATCAAATTATGGGTAAGAATCCGAAAACAGTTGATGCTTCGGCATTGGCAGTGGAAGGTTTTCATTTGATGGAAAGCAATAGCATTACACAATTGATTGTGATGCATAAAAATAAATTCAAGGGTATCGTTCATTTGCACGATATTCTTAAAGAAGGAATCTTTTAAAGAGCGTGCAGAAGGATGAGTGAAAAAAAGGACATGTCGTTTTTAGAGCACCTCGAAGAATTGCGCGGTCGCCTCGTGAAAAGTGTCATTGGCGTGGTTGTCGGCATCATTGTGATGGTGATTTATGATGATTTTGTCATTCAAGACATCATTATGGGGCCGAGAAGTCTCGATTTTCCCACCTATCGTTTTTTTTGTGAAATGGGGCGCTGGTTGGGGTTAGGTGAACAACTTTGTTTCACCACAATGAATTTTTCATTACAGAGTACCACCATGGGTGGCAATTTCTCTGCGTATATTTTGGTGATGATTGTAGGTGGCATTGTGCTGGCGTTTCCTTGGATTATTTATCAATTGTGGAGTTTCGTTAAGCCGGGCTTGAATCCCAAAGAATCAGGTTCTGTTCGAGGAATTGTCATTTATGTATCCCTATTGTTCTTTATCGGAGTGCTATTCGGTTATTTTGTACTGGCCCCTTTGTCTATTCAATTCCTGGGGAATTTCCAATTTGCGGATGTGGCTGTTCAATCCACCGTTCTCTCTTACCTAAAACTAACTACAAGTTTAGTTTTGGGCACTGGCCTTGTGTTTCAGTTGCCTGTGCTCATTTATTTCTTGGCGAAGATTGGGTTGATCACAAGCGCATTTTTGAAAAAATACCGCAAACATGCGTTTGTCGTGAATTTGATTGTAGCCGCGATTATTACACCGCCGGACATCACTAGTCAGATATTGGTTTCTTTACCCATTTTACTTCTCTATGAAATCGGCGTGATTGTCGCGGGTCGGGTTGAAAAATCAAAAGCCAAAGAAGTTTTCTAGTAGGGTTTTCCGAGGCAAATCGGTATAAAACAGGCCGTCAAATGAAATGTGTTCTGAAATTTGACATATATATGGCTGATTAGGTCACATGAATTTTTATATTTGGCGGCGTTAAAAAAAACCTATTACGTTATAAAATTCAATAACATGAAGAAAATCTACTTGCTTGCACTAGCTGTATGCGCTGCTGTAGCTGGTAATGCCCAATTGAAGCAGACTCCTGCTGCACAGGGAAAAACCGGACTTCGCGGCATGCCAACAGCAACCCCAGCCAACACGAGCGAAAACCGTGTTGTGATCTGGTCAAATGACTTTTCAAACTGTGATGATTGGACTACCAACGATGCATTTAGCTCAGGTAACACCGATTATATCGACGGTTTGGATTGGCAATGCGGAACCACTGCACCTTCTGGTCCAGCGGCAATCGATCCAATCGCTTCTACATCTGCTGACAATGGTTTCATGATGATCGACTCTGACCTCTTTGGTGGAGAAACTCCAGCTAACGCTTGGGTTGAGAATGCATGGTTTCAAACGACTAGTCCAATTGATGTGTCTGCTTATGACAACATCAGCCTTCGTTTCCAAACATTCTACCGCATGTGGGACAATGGTAGCAGCGACGGTAACGAATATTGTTTGGTAGAAGTTTCTACTGACGGTGTTACCTGGCCAGACATCACTACTTATGAAGTGTCTGAAGCTCCTGCTGGAACGCGCTTCGAATTGTGGCCAACTATGGGCACTCAAGATCCTGTGACTAACCCAACTTTAAAAGTGTTCAACATTTCTGAAGTTGCTGGTACAGCTGACCAAATCTGGTTGCGTTTCCGTTGGGTAGGTTACTGGGGATATTCATGGATGGTAGATGATATCGAACTTTATGAAACTCCTGCTAACGACTTGACAATCCTCAACAACTGGTGCGGTGATATCATCAACAACTTCGAATATCACGCCATCCCTACAGATCAAGTAGCTGAAACAGCTTTCGGTGTTGTTCTTGCTAACTATGGTTACAACGACAACGATGCTACCGCTACTTTCACTGTAAACGGAACTGATGTGTACACTGCTACTGGAACAATCCCTGCAGGTACTATCGACACATTGTGGACTGCTCCATTCACTCCTTCTGCAGCGTTGGGTAACTATGATATCACTGTTACTGTACCAGCAGATGATGAATTGTCTGGAAACTCGGCCACAAATTTCTATGAAATCACAGATATCGAATTTGGTCAAAACTCAAACCTCGATATGTTCCAACGCACATTCAACAGCGACCAAGAAGTAGCTTTCGGTTGTCTTTATGACATCCGTCAAGATGCTCAAGCGGGCGGTGTGAACGTATTGTTTGGTAGCAACACAGACGCAGGTCTTCAAGCACAAGTATTCCTTTATGAAGTATTGACTAGCATTCAGGATCTTTCTGAAGTAGCTGCTTCTGAAGTGTTTACAGTAACTCAAGCGATGATCGACAACGGTTCAGATGGTATCTACACCACAATCGGTTTCAATGATTCAGGTGCTCAGGACGTAGTTGCCGGTACTACTTATGTTGCAGAAATTCGTAAGTATGAAAGCACTGATCGCATGTACCTCGCTTGCAACTATTGGGATGATGATTTCGGAGTTGCTAACTATGGTCCTTTCGGAACAGGTGGTGCTTCTAACTGGTTCAACGGTTGGGATTTCACTCCTGCTGTTCGCTTGATCCTCGATCCTTCAGTAGCTGTGGAAGAAGTTGCTTCTGCTGGTGAAATCACTGGTGCTTCTGTTTATCCAAACCCTGCTGATGACAATGCAAATATTTCTTTCAACTTGTTGAACAACAACAACGTGAAAGTTATCGTTCGCGACATGACTGGTCGTTTGGTTAGCTCAGAAAACTTTGGCAACCGTACTTCAGGTCAGAACACCATCAACCTCAATGTAAGCAGCTTGAATGCCGGTATCTACAGCGTAACTGTTGTAGCTGGTTCTAGCTCTTTCACAAGCGAGATTGTAGTTCGCTAATCATATTGTGAGCTTAGCTCATAGAAAAGCCCCCTTGTCAACGACGAGGGGGCTTTTTGTTTTGAGGATATTTAGTATCTTCGCGCACCAAATTTCACAATCATGGCAACTACAACCGCCGACATTTCGAATGGACTTTGTTTTAGAATGGATAGCCATATCTACAAGGTGATCGAATTTTTGCACGTTAAACCTGGTAAAGGCCCGGCTTTCGTGCGCACCAAATTGAAAAATCTCAACAACGGAAAAATCATTGATCATACTTTCAACTCAGGGGTGAAAATCGATGTGGTACGTATTGAAACACGTGAATACCAATTCCTATACAATGATGAAGGTGGTTACAATTTCATGAATTTGGAAGACTTTGAACAAATTTCTATTCCAAAGCCAATGATCAGCGCGCCTGAATTCCTCAAAGAAGGAATGAAGTGTATTGTTCTTTTCAATACGGAAGACGAAACGCCAATGTCTTGTGATTTGCCACAATTCATTGAGTGTGAAATTACCTACACTGAACCCGGTTTGAAAGGGGATACAGCTACCAATGCGATGAAGCCAGCTAAATTGGACTGCGGCGTGGAGATTCGTGTGCCGCTTTTCATCAATGAAGGTGATCACGTGCGTGTTGATACGACCACTGGTCAGTATCACGAACGTATCAAGAAATAAAATTTTGTTGAATATATTGACCCTCTCGATTTTTTCGGGAGGGTTTTTTTTTCTACCAGAACCATTATCTTTAATGCATGAAATTGATCCCCGCACAAACACTTTCTTCGATTGCTGCACTCATTGAGGCGGAATATGAAGGTCCGGCGGATTTTCCCGTGACCGGTATCAACGAAATACACAAAGTAGAGCCGGGTGATCTTGTTTTTGTAGATCATCCAAAATATTACGATAAGGCGTTGCAATCTGCCGCAACCATCGTTTTAATTAATCAGCGAGTGACTTGTCCCGAGGGCAAAGCCTTGATTTTTTCAGATGATCCGTGTCGAGATTTCAA
Source organism: Flavobacteriales bacterium (assembly GCA_049318685.1). Classification (GTDB taxonomy): domain Bacteria; phylum Bacteroidota; class Bacteroidia; order Flavobacteriales_D; family Sanyastnellaceae; genus JAIXWP01. The sequence continues at coordinate 4,574 of JBMOFW010000039.1, read as the reverse complement.
TAAACTCAATACCCATTTTTCTCCATGGACAATGACTATGTCCAATGCCGATGCAAAGCCGCAAATAGGTAAGGATACATTAGTGCATCCGACTGTGGTCGTGGGTAAGAATGTGACCATAGGCGAGCGCTGCATTATTCATCCCAATGTGGTTATGTATGATAATGTCCACATTGGCCATGACTGCATCATTCATGCGAATACGGTTCTCGGTAGTGATGCATTTTATTATAAAGGCCGCGAATGGGGCCGCGAAAAAATGCATACGTGTGGAAGCGTTGAAATAGAGGACCGGGTTGAAATTGGCGCGGGCTGCACGATAGATAGGGGCCTCACTGGTGATACGCGGATTGGTGAAGGAACCAAGATTGACAATTGCGTGCATATAGGTCATGATACTGTTGTTGGAAAGAATTGCCTATTTGCTGCCCAAGTGGGCATCGCAGGTTGCGTAAGAATAGAAGACAATGTGATTCTTTGGGGGCAAGTGGGTGTCTCATCTGATGTGGTGTTGGGTACAGGAGCTGTGGTTTTAGGCCAAAGCGGCGTGACCAAGGATCTGGAAGGCGGTAAAACCTATTTCGGAAGTCCCGCTGAAGATGTACGAAGCAAATACCGTGAATTGGCATTAATCAGAAAATTACCCGATATTGTCGAACAATTGAAACCATAATGGCTCAGATTAGTCGTTTAGCAGAAAAAGTCCGTCAACGGGATTTCAAATTGAATGCACTCTTGGAGATTACCAAGGCAATCAATGCGAATCTTCCTGTAGAGGGCTTATTGTCTGAATACGAACGCGTTCTGAGAGATGAATTGTCGATTCAAAAATTAATTCTTTATACCAAAGTCGATCTTCAATGGTCGTGCTTGTTGGAGTATGGTATTCCAGATGGGTTGGCGCAAAATATTGCCGATGAATCTTTCTTCCAAACCAATGAAATAGCACTTTCGGTTGGTCGAAGACGTGAATCGTTTGATTTGGTTATTCCTGTGCATCATGAAGACCAGCCCATTGCCTATTTATTGGTAGGTGATGAAAAAGAAGAAGAGCTTAAGATCAGTCCGGTAATTAAACATATGCGGTTCATCGAAACCTTAACCAATGTATTGGTAGTGGCCATCGAGAATCGAAAATTAGGTCAAGAAAAAATCCGCCAAGAAAGAGTGAAAAAGGAATTGGAATTGGCTGCGGAGATGCAAGCGATTTTGTTGCCACAGCAACTTCCTAAAAACAATGAATACGAGGTAAGTGCTGTCTATAAGGCACATCAACAAGTGGGAGGAGATTATTATGACTTCCTTGAACTCAATGATGATGAGGTCATGTTTTGTATGGCAGATGTGAGTGGAAAAGGTGTAAGTGCAGCTTTTTTAATGGCCAATTTTCAGGCTTATTTAAGGTCAATTTTTGCTTACAGCAAAGGGGATTTGAGCGAAATAGTGATTGAACTCAACAATCGCGTGATGCATAGCGCGATGGGAGAAAAGTACATTACGCTTTTTTTAGCCACTTATCATAAACCCTCACGTCGACTCAAGTATATCAACTGTGGACATAATCCCCCCGTGTTGGCGGATGAAAACGGATATACACAATTGCTGAAACTGGGATCTATTGGATTGGGTATGTTTGAGGAATTGCCCAAAGTGGCCATGGGAGAGTTGATTCTTCAGCGCAATTCTCTTGTCGTTTGTTATACCGATGGCTTGGTCGAAACCGAGAATGAAGCAAATGAAGAGTTCGGGCTAGAACGCTTGGAAAAAGTAATTCTTGAGAATTTTGGCGACTCGGTGTCGGAATTGACGCGAAACATTGTGGTGGATGTCAATCATCATCGTGGCGAAATGCCATTTATTGATGATTTGGCGATTTTAAGTTGCCGCTTTTTTTAGGCGAGCGGTGATATGTATCGACGGCGACCAACACGGCGATGAAGCCCCAGAATGGAATGCTCGCTTTATCCGTATCAAGATAATTGTTCAATACACCATGTATAAAGTAGGTCATAAGGCCGAGATACAGCCCGGTAAGAATTAGTCGTGTATCAAAATCAGCTATTTCGTGATACAAAGAGAATCCATAATGACAAATGGCCAATAATAAGGCAATCACAATGAGGCTACCCAATACCCCTTGTTCGGCAAGAGGCCCAAGGTATTCGGAGTGCGCATTGCCGCCATCACCTTGGTTTGTGCTGATAATGGTGCGGTCTTCAGAACGTTGAAAAGGAGCATAGACGAATTGATAAGTACCGGGTCCCCAGCCTACGATTGGCCTTTCTTTGAATAGTTCTATTGCACAATGCCATCGATTTAATCGCTCAAGGTTGGATGCGTCAGATGACACGTTAGAAATTGACGTGACATGCTCTTCCAATTTATCTGAACTTTCTTGCTTGTTAGATTCTAAAGTGATTTGAATTTCCTCCCAACTAAGAATAAGCAAGGTGCTTGCGAATCCGGCGGCGATGAGCACTGTTCGCAATCGAATGCCTAGTGCCATAAGCATCAAAATTCCTACGGCACCTACAACCGAAATCCATGCGGCTCGGGTAAATGAAAGGATTAAACCGGTGGTGAGGACAATAATTGCAATACCGATGAACACGCGCATTATTAATGACTGATTCCGCAACATAAAGAATCCTATTGTGATCGGAAAATACATTGCCAAAACAGCACCATAACTTGTGTGATCCTTGAAAAGGGGCTCCATAACCCAATGCGCAGAGACTTTGTCGAAGCCGTACTGAGAGTGACGCACGATGGTGTAGACAATTACACCAATGAGTGGGAAAATATAGAGGTAAACATATTTTTTTATGTAATCAATACTCTGAAATAGATGCGCTGCAATGAAATAAAAGGCAGCTACAAACCACATGCGTGCAATGACAAACTTGAAAGAAACCAAGGGCATTTCGCTAGTTATGGTGGTAAGTAACATCCATCCGAAATAGGCATAAATGATGTAGGATATTGGATGTCTGAATATGCGATAATCAATGCTTTTCCCTGAAATAAGTTTGAATAGAAATAGAATCAATACCCCGAACAAAAGAGGCTCAGTTGGTAAATACATGCCAATTCCACCCAATTTCATTTCTTCCAAATTGATTGAAAGTGGGGTGAAAAAAACGATGGCGAAAAAAATGAAATCCAGAGCAAAAATACTCATCCACACCATCAATGCGGCAATTGGGAGCAATGCGATATAGTAAAACTCAAAATATAAGGAGACCGCCATCAGCACAATGAAGAGCGCAGATGCGGTATAAAACCATTTTTCTGAGATCAGATTTTTCACGGTTAGATGCGCCCTGAGGTGCGAAGTCGTTTGAACGTGTCAAAAATGAGAAGGAAAACAACAGCGAAAACAAAGGTAGACGCTGTGCTCATAGCTACAATTAACCAGCGAATGGGATAGGCTTTTTTGTCGGCCTCGGCAGCATAGTCTACTACAAATTTTGAGGGAAGTGCAGTAGTGACGTCGATTTGCATCAAATCATAACGCTTTTTCAGTACACCCAATTTTTCATAGGCATTTTCAATACGTTGATCGAGATTGTTGTACAGTGTGCCGTATTTGGAAAGAAAATCGAGTTGCTCTTTGATCTTGGCAGCGCGATCAGGATGCCCTTCTGCGAGGGCCACTCCATATTGTTCAGTCAATGCCGCGATTTGATCGAGATAGCTATATACACCCTTTCCTTGAAGTACTTTCATCGAGTCTTCCATGGTTTTGAGTTCAGACTCGAGATTGCGCAAACTAGACTCGGCAAATCGAAAGGCTTCCAGTGCGCGATCTTGCCTCATTTTGTTGCTTACGGTATCCGTGAGTGCGGCGATGTCGTTTGCAATATCTTTTGCCCGAATGGCTTCATAATCCAGCACACTAACTTCAATTGATCCGAATTTAGTAAGGCGGGCAGCAATATTGTCGTTGTATTCGAGAGCAATCAATGTGTTGGCTCCCTTGTCTTCTCTTTTGATGTTGTATACTGTCCATAAATCATATTTTTCTATGATTTTGTGGCGAATTTGATCGGAATTAATAAGCTGGAGTAGGCGTTCGGCGTCTTCTTCTTCTCCGTAAGCCAACACGTCTTCTTTTTTCACGGTCTCTAAAAGCTGTTCTCCGAAGGAGTGTTGCTGGGTGGCAAAAAGCGTCACCGTGCTTTTATATTTCGGGCGAATCATCAAAGAAACTCCGGCAGAAATAATTGCTGCGGCAAGACTCACAATGATTAATGGCTTGCGCCATTTAAACAACATGATCAACAAATTCGTTGATTCGAGCTGAGCTCCCGGATGGTTTTCAACTTGTTCTGAAGACATAGAGGCAATTTGGTTTTGGCAAAGGTACTCAACCCACAGTCAAGTACGAAACGGCCAGCTAAACGTTGCCAACACAGATATATTGTGCGCATGGGTAGACAGAGAAACCACTCAGGATTTTTTGCTTGGCATTTTCTAATCTGTTAAATGAGCGATTGACCCTTGTTATGGAACGAAGAGCATCATTTGGAGATAAAGACAGATTTGAGAACGGCGGATTTAATGGAGTTTAA
>JBMOFW010000038.1:0-18092 GCA_049318685.1 Flavobacteriales bacterium | reverse complement strand
CTCCGGTCATTGTGTATTCGGGTATTTCGACGACTTCCGTCCAACAATTCGACAATGAGGTGACGGTGTCATTTACCTATGAGGATTATCAAGGCGATCTCGGTCATCAAGATCCGGATATTGTTTCTCTGCGCGTGAAAGATGCCCGCTTGAGTGATGCCGATATGTATCATGTGCCACCGATGACTCCAGATATGGAGGAGCTTCATATCAAAGGGAATTACTCCGTTAAATTAAATACGCTTTTTTTGTTGGGAAATGGGGCGAGTGAATCAACTAAGTTTTATATCCAAATTCAAGATCGCGCCGGCAATTGGAGCAATGAAATTATTACACCAGAGGTGGTGATTAATCCTTGACCGAGTGTTTGTTCGGTTTTTATTGATGAAGAAGAATATAAAGCAATATATCGTTCTCGCTCTTTTTTTGACACTCTCCTTTGTCTGCGCAAAGTCAAGTGCTCAAGAATTGGAGGAGTTTGATATGTCCGACACTACGCTTACATTGTGTCAAGGTATATTGTACGACAGTGGAGGCGAAAATGGATTGTATGAAAACAATTCGAATATCACTACAGTAATCAATACTGGAGGCATCATTAGTCTCACTTTTTTTGGTCAGTTTGTTGTCGAGCCCGGATTAGATTTTCTTACCATTTATGATGGAGTTGGCACCGGTGGTCCTGTACTTGCCACGTTGAATGGTACGTCGGTTCCTCCTCAAGTAGTCGCGACAAGTGGAGCGGTGACTTTAGTTTTTACTTCAGATAATAGCGCCGTTTATGCAGGATTTTCATTGGAATGGGAGACCGAAGTGCCCCTGCCCGATGAACCTCAACTCACGGTGAACCCGACACCTACTTGCGGCAGTTTTTTACTACAAGTCAATTTTGATTATACATTGGCGTGTGCATGGGTAGATGCGGCATCGTTTACTTTTTTTAGAGATGGAGCAGAAATCAATGTGCTCAATGTGATGAATGCTTGCACAGGGGATTCAACGGATTATGTGATCTTGAATTTGGAAGAAGCAATTGACGTGAATTGCACCTATTTAGTGCACTTGGATATTTTGATTCCCGATGCGTGTGGTGTGTTCTGGCCATTTCAACCGGAAGTGGAATTTACCTATGATGGATGCGGAATCAATGGAGAAATTATCAGCTCGGTGGAAACACTTTGTCCAGGAGGCTGCACGAATTTGACATTTCAAACCAATGGTTGTTTGACCTACACCTTTGCATGGGATAATGGCCTTGGAAGTGGCGCGGGACCGCATTCGGTGTGTCCTTTGGTGACCACCACATATTCTGTTTTAGTGACCGAAGTAGAGACAGGCAATACAGCAGTATTCGATTACACCGTGGATGTGAGTGGCGCACAAATTCTAACACAAGACACCACCGTTTGTCAATCGGTGGATGCTTTTATTTTGAATGCTGGAACTACGGGAATTTGGACAGGACCGGGGATTCAAGATGAAGAAACCGGACTCTTTGAACCCGACTCCGCTTTTGCCGGCATTAATGTCATTTATTTCGAGGCACTCGGTTGTCTGGATTCGGTGGAAGTCTTTGTCGAACCGATCAGCACGGACAATACAGTGGCGGCATGTCCAGGTACAGCGCCATTTCAATTAAATTCAGAACCTTCGGGTGGATTTTGGAACGGTCCATTTACAACCAATGGAGGTGTATTTGATCCGTCTACTGTGGGAAGTTACGTGAGTTATTATACCGTAAACGGTTGTCAAGATTCAGTAGTGGTGAATGTGGATGACATTACAGGGACGTTTACGTTTGACACGATTTGTCAATCGGTGTGGTATGATACATTGGCGTTTTCACCCTTGGGTGGATATTGGAGTGGTCAAGGAATACTTGATTCGTTGCTCGGGGTATTTGTGCCAGCATCCGTGACGCCGGGCGATGCGGAATTTGTTTATCACATCAATGGGTGTGAACAAACGTTTACCGGTTTTGTCAAGGAAATTTATACAGGGGATGCTTACCATAGTGCTTGTCCCTTGGAAGATCCACAGGTTTTTTATACCACCGATCCAACTCCGGCAGGTGGATTTTGGACAGGAGATGGCGTGATTGATACCAATACGGGATTGTTTGATCCGGGGTTGTTTCCTACATATGCGTACACAAGTATGATTTATTACGCACCGAATGGATGTTCGGATACCACATTTGTGGAGGTGGTGCTTACGGAGGTATTAACCACTTCTTTTGATTTTTGTGAAAATGATGATCCCTTTGCGTTGAATGAAGAAAATGTGGATCATTATCCTTTTTGGGGTGGTCAATGGACTGGAAATGGCCTGACCAATCCGGCGTATGATGAATGGTATTTCAATCCATCCATTGCAGGGCCGGGAGAACACATGCTGTATTATGAAAAAAACACTTGTATCGATTCGTTGTTGATGATTGTTTATCCATCGCAAATTAATGTGGCGGATCAAGAATTTTGCAGCACCGATGATCCATTCGTGTTTGGTGCTGGTGTTACTCCCGGTGGAGTTTGGAGCGGATCAGCTGGTTTTTACAATACCGCAACCGGAGGATTTGATCCGAATGTGGCTGAAACAGGAAACTATTATGTGTATTGGACTGCTCCACCAGGATGTGTTGATTCAGTCAATGTTTTTGTAGAAGATTTGGAACAAGCCACCATCAGCAATCTACTTTCCGAATATTGTTTCGTAGATTCTGCGTACGTCTTTGAAACGACGCCAGGCGGAGGTGTTTTGAATGCACCAGTCACAACAAATAGTTTTAATCCGGCGGAATTTGGTGTGGGAGAATATACGTTTATCTATAGTGTCGAAGGTGTTGTTTGTGCTAGTGCCGATACGATTGTTGTCAGTGTAAGTCCGGAATTGATAACAGCAGTGAGCGTTACCGATACCGTAATCTGTATTGGTGGATCTTCGACTATTTCTATACAAGCACAAGGAGGCGCTAACGAAGGAGCTTACACGTATAGTTGGAGTGATGGTGGATTCCCGGTGAGCCAACATACGTATGCACCTACAAGCAGTTCATGGATTGTATGTACCACATCCGATGGTTGTTCTGATCCGGCTGTTGATTCTGTATATATCGAAGTGCTGCCTCCGATTGATTTCGAAGTGACCATAAGTGATACCTTGTGTTTTGGAGAAAATGGTTTTGCGACGGTCACCTATCCATCGGGAGGAAATTTTGAAACTTCTTGGAATGGAGTGTTGGGGGAAACCACCATTGCCGAAGCAGGCAGTGCGTTGAGTTTACACATTGTCGATTTGGATTCGGGATGTGAAACGGATACTTCGGTCTTCTTACCATCCTATCCACCGATCATTGCGAGTTTTTCTTTGAGTCCAAATGAAGAATGTATTTCGTATGCAGATCGCGGCGATGTTGATATTATCGATACCTCATCGAATGGAGTGAGTGGTACATGGACGGTTGGTGCTGATGAATCAGCGTACACCCCAGGTGTGACGCCCAATTTAAATTTTTCGGGCGCTGGATTCACGCAGATAACATTAGTTGTTTTGAATATCGGAGGTTGCGGAGATACGGCGCAAACAACCGTTTGTATTCTTCCGCCGAATCCGATTTTTATTCCGGATATTTTTTCGCCCAATGGCGATGGCAACAATGATGAATTTTTCATCAGAGGATATGGCATCATCAATTTGAATGTGCGCATTTACAATCGGTATGGTGAGAAAGTTTTCGAAATCACCAATCCCGAACAAGGTTGGGATGGACGAAGCCAGGGCAAACCGGCGCCGAGTGGTAATTATGTCTTCTATGCTGAAATAGAATTGAGTGATGGAAGTGTGCAACAAGTGACCGACGAATTAACCTTAATCCGATGAAAAGAATGAAGCACATAGGATTCACACTGTTGCTGATTGCTTTTCTATTTTCGGCAGAAAATCTTCAAGCACAAGATGCTTCATTTTCGCAATTTTCTAAAATAGAACATTGGTACAATCCGGCGCGCGCAGGAGTGATGCAAGATGATGTCAAAGCAGCAATTTTATATCGCAGACAATGGAGTTCTGGATTGCAGGGCTACCGCACCAACGGAGCGAATGTAGAATGGAATGCACGCAAAGTTCCATTCGCTCTGGGATTGGTAGTGGTCGATGACAAAGCGGGTCAAGCTCAATTGAAAACATTTAATGCGGCTTTGTCGGCGGCGTATCATCAGCGCTTGACGCAAAAAAGTCTTTTGAGTGCGGGATTGCAAATTGGATTTGTCCAGCGTAAAATCGACCTCACAGGGTTGACTTGGGATGAACAGTTTAACGGTTATCAATTTGATCCGTCGTTGGATTCAAAAGAGCGGCAGTTTTCAAACTCTACCGGCAACCGCATCGATCTTGGGGCAGGAGTTTATTTCATTGACGAAAAACCATTCGCTTTTGGTGGAGGGTATGCTTTTCATCACTTGGGACAAGACATGACGTTTTTACAAAATGGAAAAGACCGTTTGAATATTCGTCAAGTGATTACCGGATTTATTGAGAAAGATTTTCGAAAATATGGTGGTCGCTTGGATGTGTTAATTACCCGTCAGCGCGGCGCCATGGAGTATGTGGTGATGGCACGCAACGAGTACCGTTTTGGTGATGATTCGCGATATACCACCGAAAATAATTCTTCGGCAGTATTTGCAGGATGCGGTTTGCGTTGGAATTCTGCTGTGATTCCCATGGTGGGATTTGAGTGGGAAAGAAGGTTTGAAATCGCCATTACTTATGACATCGTTTATTCTCGGTTGGCCAAAGCCACCACGTTTTCCGGTGGTCCGGAAATTAGTATGACCTACCGTTATCGCAACGATAAGCGAATTCGGATTCATTGATATTCACGGGTCAATTGTCAGCAAATAGTTGGGTTTGGTCGCGGGTTGTTGCCAGCACTTCTATTCTTTTGGAAAAAAATAGAGAACATGTCAGCATCATTTGAAATCAATGGGGGGAATAAACTCAAGGGGATAGTTGTGCCGCAAGGTGCGAAGAACGAGGCATTGCAAGTGATTTGTGCGGTGCTTTTGACCGCGGACAAGGTGGATATGAGCAATATTCCTGAGATTGTGGATGTCCTCAAGTTGATTGATTTGCTCAAGGATATGGGCGTGAAAGTAGAGCGTGTGGAGAAAGGGCATTATATCTTCCAAGCGGATAATGTTGATTTAGAATATCTCAAAACAGCGGATTACAAGAAGAAAGCGGCCGCATTGCGCGGATCAATCATGGTGGTGGGGCCATTGCTCGCCCGTTATGGCAAAGGATACATTCCCAAACCGGGCGGCGATAAAATTGGACGTCGTCGATTGGACACCCATTTCTTGGGATTCCAATCTTTGGGGGCGAAATTCAACTACGATGCGGGCGACAGTTTTTACAGTGTCGAAGCGTCTGAATTGAAAGGTACTTACATGTTGTTGGATGAAGCTTCGGTGACCGGAACAGCGAATATTGTGATGGCCGCGTGCATGGCCGAGGGCATTACCACCATTTACAATGCCGCATGTGAGCCGTATTTGCAGCAATTGTGCAGCATGATCAATCGCATGGGCGGAAAGATCTCAGGCATTGGTTCGAATTTATTGACCATTGAAGGTGTCAACAAATTGGATGGTACAGCGCATCGCTGTTTGCCTGATATGATTGAAATTGGATCATTCATCGGCATGGCCGCAATGACCCGCGGTGAAATCACCATCAAAGATGTGGGCTATGAGCACCTAGGCGTGATCCCCGAAGTATTCAGAAGAATGGGCATTACCGTTGAGCGACGAGGTGATGATATTTTTATACCGGAGCATGATCATTATGAGATCGACACGTTCATCGATGGATCGATCATGACCATTTCGGATGCACCCTGGCCGGGCTTTACACCCGACTTAATCTCAATTGCGTTGGTGACGGCCACCCAAGCGAGAGGTAGCGTATTGATTCATCAGAAAATGTTTGAAAGCCGCTTGTTCTTTGTCGATAAGCTTATCGACATGGGGGCACAAATCATCCTTTGTGATCCGCACCGTGCGACTGTTATTGGATTGGACCGCCAGTCGAGTCTGAAAGGCGTGACGATGACCTCGCCCGATATCCGTGCCGGAGTCAGCTTGTTGATTGCCGCGCTGGGCGCCAAAGGCAAGAGCGTGATCCACAACATTGAGCAAATAGACCGTGGTTATCAGGATATCGAGGCGCGTTTGCAAGCATTGGGAGCAGATATCAAAAGAATAAACGGTTAGTTATACAATTTTGGCAGAGTATTTGGCTTTGGGGCGCCAAATTACTTTTTAAATTTACCACCAAATAATTCAAAAATGAAAAAGATTGCATTTATCGCCGGTTTGGGAGCTTTGGTTTTCGCAACCTACAGCTTTACCTTCAACAATGCTCCGGTGAAAGCCGAAAAGGCCGTGACCGCAGAGCGTCCTGTTGCTCCAAAGATTGGAACAAACATAGGCGACCAAGCACCTGAAATTGAAATGGCAGGTGTGGATGGCAAGATCATCAAGCTCTCTAGTTTGCGCGGTAAAATGGTGTTGATTGACTTTTGGGCTTCATGGTGTGGACCGTGTCGTCGCGAAAATCCGAATGTCGTTGGTGCGTATGAGAAATACAAAAAAGCCAAATTCAAAACTGCAAAAGGATTTGATATTTTCTCTGTATCACTCGATAAAACAGCCGATGCATGGAAAGCAGCTATTGCTAAAGATGGTTTGGTTTGGAAAAATCACGTGAGTGACCTCAAGTTTTGGGACAACGCTGCCGCGCAAGCTTATGGTGTAAACAGCATCCCAATGAGTTTCTTGATTGACGAAAACGGGATCATTGTGGGTAAAAACCTTCGTGGTTTGGATCTGCACAAAAAGATCGATGAATACGTAAAAAGTCTGTAATAGGACAAATACCTGATAAATTTGCCGCCTCGTCATTGACGAGGCGGTTTTTTTTGCAGAAAAATCTGCCACAATGACCAATTATTGAAGATGGCAAAAAACTTGACATCGCGCCTGCGCAAAATTTTGAGGCCCATGAGCGAAGAAACAGAAAACAAAGAGATGCCGGTTGACGAAACTCCGGAAACCCAGGATCAAACTGCGGCAAACGAACAATCAACCGAAACCAACGAGCAAACAGCCGAGGCGACTGTGGAATTGAACGAAGAGGAAAAGCTTCGCAAAGAGGTGGCAGAGTGGAAAGACAAATACACGCGCTTGTTTGCCGAATTCGATAATTTTAGAAAACGCAGTATGAAAGAGCGTTCTGAGCTCATTTCAGGCGCCGCTGGAGACGTGATTAAAGAATTGCTCCCCATCATCGATGATTTCGACCGCGCGGTGAAAGCCAACGAGGCGACGGATGATGTGGCCGTGATTAAAGAAGGGTTTGTGCTCATTCACAATAAAATGTATCGCAAGCTCGAATCAAAGGGTTTAAAGCCTTTGGATGCGACTGGAAAGCCATTTGACACGGATTTCCATGAAGCAATTACATCTATTCCGGCACCAACAGAAGATTTGAAAGGAAAAGTGGTAGATGAGGTGGAAAAAGGATACTTGCTCAATGAAAAGGTACTCCGTTATTCTAAAGTGGTAATTGGTCAATAAGACCCGATAAATTATGGCAAAGAGAGATTATTACGACGTATTGGGCGTTTCGCGCGGAGCTTCGGAAGCGGAGATCAAGAAAGCATATCGTCAGTTGGCGCTTAAATATCACCCAGACAAAAATCCGGGGAATAGCGAGGCTGAAGAGAAGTTTAAGGAAGCAGCGGAAGCGTATGACGTGCTCAGCACACCGGAAAAGAAGCAACGCTATGATCAATTTGGTCATGCCGGTATGGGCGGTGGCGGAGGATATGGTGGTGGTGGCCATATGAATATGGACGACATTTTCTCTCAATTCGGGGATATTTTCGGAGGGGCCTTTGGAGGCGGTTTCGGCGGTGGTTTTAGTGGCGGTGGAGGCGGTTCGCGCCGTGTGAAGGGTTCTAACCTGCGTATCAAAGTGAAGTTGACGCTCGAAGAAGTGGCTCTAGGAACAACCAAAAAAATCAAAGTATTCAAATTGGTCAACGCTGATGGCGTTTCGCATGATACCTGCAATACCTGCAAAGGAGCAGGGCAAGTGCGCCGTGTGACCAATACGATCCTCGGTCAAATGCAAACGACCACCACGTGTCCGTCGTGTCATGGTACCGGCAAGACCATCAAGTCGAAGCCAAAGGATGCGGATGAAAACGGACAAAAGCGTCAAGAAGAAGTCATTGAAATCAATATTCCGGCGGGTGTGGGCGATGGCATGACACTGAATGTGGCCGGAAAGGGCAATGCAGGTCCGTATGGCGGTGTTCCGGGAGATTTGCTCGTGCAGATTGAAGAGGAAGAACATGACAGCTTGAAGCGTGACGGTGTAAATCTCTATTATGATTTGTATGTCAACTTTGCGGATGCTGCATTGGGATCAACTCAAGAAATTCCATTGGTGAAAGGCAAAGCACAAATCAAATTGGAACCGGGCACACAGAGTGGAAAAATCTTGCGCTTAAAAGGCAAAGGGCTTCCTGAAGTGAACGGCTATGGTCAGGGTGATTTGCTCATCAATATCAATGTATGGACACCGATGAAACTCAATGATGAGGAAAAGAAAGTCTTGGAGAAATTGCGTGATTCAGCCAATTTCAAACCCCATCCAGGAGTCAAAGACAAATCATTCTTTCAGCGTGTGAAAGAAATGTTTGGCTAAAGGCATTTGAAATAATCGAAAGGATCTTTACAGGCATTGCACACATAGAGTGCTTTGCAAGCAGTGGTGCCAAACTGTGAAAGCAGACGTGTGTCTGTTGATTTGCATTTGGGACATGTGATGTTTCTCACTTTGCCCATCAGCAATCCCTTGTCTGCTGTGCCTTCTGGTGGAGCGATGCCATTGGCGAGGAGTGCTTTTTTTCCATCCTCTGTCATCCAATCTGTGGTCCAAGGTGGAGAGAGTCGTGAAATCACGTCGTAGCTGCCTACTTTTTTCTCAGCAAGAATTTCGCGAATGTCTGTTTCGATGGTTTTCATGGCGGGACAGCCGCTATAGGTAGGGGTAATCGTCACGGTGATGTGATTGTTTTCAATCTCCACCGCTCTGACGATTCCCATGTCTACCACACTGAGGATAGGGATTTCAGGATCTTCTACCTCTTTTAAAATTTCCCAGATATCGTTTTCAGTAATCACGGATTACCATTTTGCATTAGGGTAGGCGCGCTGCATGTATTGCAGTTCTGAAAGCAAATAGCCCATGTATTCGGTATGGCGACCAAGGCGGCCTCCGATTTGCGCATGGCCATCAGCAGGGCGAGTCAACGTAGCTTCATCCAACACCTGATTGATGATGGTGTCCCACTCTGGTTTCAAAGCGGCCAAGTCAACTCCGATACCGGCAGCTATGGCTGCTTGATCGATAGCGTCATTGATAAAAAGCTCACCGGTAAATTCCCAAATTTCGTTGAGCGCGGTTTGCATTTTTTGATGACTTTCTTCGGTTCCATCGCCAAGGCGCTTTACCCAATCACTGCTGTGTTGCCAGTGGTATTTTACTTCTTTGATGGATTTGTCGGCAAAGGCCACCATGAACTCATCTTTTGATTGATTGAGTTGTTTGAGGAAAAGGTAATACCACGTAGAAAATAAAAATTGACGGCACACCGTAAAGGCATAGTCGCCTTTAGGCAGTTCGGCGATCAAAAAGTTTTTGTATTCACGTTCTAAGCGAACGAACGCGATATCATCTTCATCGCGGCCTTTTCCTTCCACTTCACCGGCCTTTTTAAATGCATTGGTGCATTGGCCTACGTAGTCGAGAGCGGTATTGGTAAGGGCGAGGTCTTCTTCGAGGATGGGACCGTGGCCGCACCATTCACCGAGGCGGTGCGAAAGAATAAGTGGCGTATCACCCAAACGGATGAGGTATTCGAAATACTGTTCGTTGGTCATGTTTAATAAAATTACATGTGTCCGACTTCTGGAGGAATTTCGTAAAAGGTAGGATGGCGGTACACCTTGTCATTCGACGGATCAAAAAGAATGTCTTTGTCGTCGGGCGATGATGCTGTGATTTGAGCACTCGGAACTACCCAGATGCTGATCCCTTCCATACGGCGGGTATATACATCACGGGCGTTTTCAATAGCCATTTTAGCGTCGGCAGCGTGAAGACTACCAACGTGTTTGTGCGCCAATCCGCTTTTACTGCGAATAAAAATTTCCCAAAGGGGCCAATCTGTCTTGTTCATTTTAGTATTCTTGTAGAATAACAAAAGCGAATGTAGGAAGTTTGCTACGAGTTAAAAAACTGATCTTTGTTGGCTATATGGAAATAATGACGCAGTTGAAAGACGTTTTTCCCGATTTGTATGAAGAATCGGTGCGAAATGCTATTGAAAAAGAGGGAGTTGTGATGGAGCTTAAAGCCGGCGAATACCTTATGGACATTGGCGGCTATATCAAATATATTCCCCTTGTTTTGTCGGGGATGCTCAAAATTATGCGGGAAGACAGCGATGGACACGAGCTTTTGTTGTATTATATCCGTCCGGGAGAGACATGCGCCATGTCGTTGACCTGTTGTATGGGCGATGCGCGGAGCAATGTGCGCGCAGAAGTGGAAGAAGATGCGTTAATATTGGCCGTTCCTGTTCGTTTTATGGATCAGTGGACCAATGAATTTCAATCGTGGAAAAGTTTTGTTATGCATACCTACCAGCGGCGTTATGAGGAATTGCTCAAAACCATTGACGGTATTGCCTTTCAGAAACTTGATGATCGATTAGAGCGCGCGATAAAAGAGAAGAGTTCGAGTATGGGCTCGGCCGTTCTGAATATTACACACCAAGAATTGGCCAATGAATTGAATTCATCTCGCGAGGTCATTTCGCGTTTGTTGAAGCAAATGGAGAAGAAAGGCCGAGTGAAATTAGGGCGCAACAAAATCGAACTTGTTTCTTAAAAATTTCACAAAAAGAATTAGTGTGACCTATGTTACTGCGTGGTGACTGTGCATGAGGCGAACTTTGTCAAAAAAACACACAAATTCATGCAAATCGCAGAACTATTAAAACAGCCCAACGCTAAAGTCATCGATGTGCGCACTCCAGCAGAATACAGTGGAGGCCATGTGTCAGGTTCAATCAATATCCCATTGAATGAAGTACCAACACGCGTTCAGGAATTTCAAGCTATTGCGGGCCCAATCGTATTGTGCTGTGCGAGTGGAAATCGCAGCGGACAAGCGACTTATTTTTTACAATCACAAGGGTTGGCCAATGTGCACAACGGCGGCTCGTGGTTGGATGTCAATTATTTTGCTAACGTTCAGTAATACCCCTATGTCCTATGTTTGGTTTTATTAAAAAAATGTTTGGATCTGAATCCGTAGATGTACATCAGTTGATTGCCAGCGGCGCTAAAGTGGTTGATGTACGCACCCCGGGTGAATTTTCTTCTGGCCACGTAAAAGGCGCCATTAATATTCCGCTTGACCAAATCAGCGCGAAAATGAAGCAATTCAGAAAAGAAGAAACCTATGTTATGTGCTGTCGCAGCGGAATGCGTTCGGGCAATGCAACACGTATTTTAAAATCTGCCGGTTTCACCAAAGTATACAATGGTGGAAGTTGGATGAATCTGAAATAAAATGGCACATCAAGAAACTTTTGGAAGTATCATCAATGGCGACAAGCCTGTATTGATTGATTTTTACGCTACATGGTGCGGCCCTTGTCAATACCAGCTTCCCATAATGGATGAGGTGGCGCATGAGATAGGTGCATCTGCACGTGTATTGAAGGTGGATGTTGATCGCAATCAAGCGTTGGCAGGTCAGCTCGGCATTCGCGGCGTACCTACATTGATGCTATTTAAAAATGGCCAAGTACTTTGGCGTGTGAGTGGGGTGAGAGATAAAGACACATTGGTAGCATTACTAAAAGAACACGGGGCGTAAGCCCCGTGTTTTTTATGCTGCTGCAATTTCTTTTTGTTTTTGCTTTTCCGCATAAGCGATCGCCGCTTCGCGAACCCAAGTGCCCTCTTCGTGGGCTTTGATGCGGGCTTGCAGACGTTGCTTGTTGCATGGTCCATTGCCCTTCACCACTTCATTGAATTCGGTCCAATCAATTTCACCAAAATCATAGTGACCGCGCTCTTCATTCCATTTTAAATGCGGATCTGGAATGGTCAAGCCAAGGTATTCGGCTTGGGGAACAGACATATCCACAAATTTTTGACGCAATTCGTCATTGCTGTGGCGCTTGATTTTCCACTTCATGTTTTGAGCACTGTGCGCAGATTCTTTATCTGAAGGGCCAAACATCATCAGTGATGGCCACCACCAACGGTTCAATGCTTCTTGAGCCATGGCTTTTTGTGCTTCATTTCCTTTGCTCAATGAAATGAGAATTTCATATCCTTGGCGCTGGTGAAAGCTTTCTTCTTTACAAATACGAATCATTGCGCGGCTGTATGGGCCGTAAGATGTGCGCTGCAAAGAGACTTGATTCACAATCGCTGCACCATCAACCAACCAACCAATGGCGCCAATATCGGCCCAAGTCAGTGCAGGGTAATTGAAAATGCTGGAGTATTTGGCTTTGCCCTTGAGCAATTCATCGATCAGTTCAGCGCGGCTAATACCGAGAGTTTCGGCGGCACTATATAAGTATAAGCCGTGACCACCTTCATCTTGAATTTTAGCCAACAAGATGGCTTTACGACGCAAAGATGGGGCGCGGGTCACCCAGTTTCCTTCCGGCAACATACCCACTACTTCGCTGTGAGCGTGCTGAGAAATCTGACGGATCAAGGTTTTGCGATACCCTTCGGGCATCCAATCCTTTGCTTCTATCTTGTGCTCATTATCAACGTACTGTTGAAACTTTTCGAGCAAATCGACATTGTCCATGGTCATATCTAAGAGCCTTTATTTCGAACAACAAGAATACTAAAACAAATGTTTGACAAATGAAAAAATTCCGTTGATTTAAGTCAGGAATTGAAAAAAAGGGGGGCGACTACATACATTTGCCCGACCAAACAATGCTATGAGACCTAAATTCCACGCACTTACCGTTGCCGATGTGCGCAAAGAAACCAGCGATTGTGTTTCTGTTGCTTTTCAAGTTCCATCAGATTTGTCTGATGTGTTTCGATTTAAAGCAGGTCAATATTTGACTTTGCGCGAAACCATCCATGGTGAGGACATTCGCCGCTCGTATTCCATATCCAGCGGCGAAAACGATGGCGAATTGCGCGTGGCTATCAAAAAAGTGGATGAAGGAATCTTTAGCACCAGGGCGAATGAATCGCTCAAAGTGGGGTACGAGATGCAGGTAATGACCCCAATGGGTAATTTTTGTCCGGAAATTACGGATGGTGCCAAGAAAAGATATTTGCTCGTAGCTGCGGGAAGTGGAATCACTCCAGTGATTTCTATTGCACGCACTGTTTTGGAAAATGATCCGACTTCCGAAGTCAATTTGATTTATGGCAATCGTTGGTTCAATACCATTATTTTCCGCGATGCTCTCGAGGACATGAAGGATCGCTATCTCGGTAAATTTCGTGTTTTTCACGTATTGAGTGCTGAACCGAGCGATATTTCTTTGTTTCACGGACGCATAGACGATGATAAATGCAGAGGATTCAATTCAAGCTTCATTGACTTCAAAAGCATGAATGAAATTTTCATTTGTGGACCGGAACCCATGATCAAAGCGGTGAGTGAATTTGCAGATAATGTGGGCGTGTCAAAAGAGAATATTCATTTCGAACTGTTTGCTTCTCCGGGTCAAATTCAACCGAGAGTGAAGGCCGCTGGTGAATCGAAATCTTCTTCTGAAGAAGTATGCGATGTGTCGGTGATTTTTGATGGTCAAGAAACCAGCTTTAAAATGCCTATGAATGGCATGAAAGTGTTGGACGCCGCTCAACGTGCCGGAGTGGATATTCCATTTTCGTGTAAAGGAGGAATGTGCTGTACTTGCCGTGCACACGTTTCGGAAGGTACCGCAGAAATGGAAGTCAATTACGCCCTAGAACCCGGCGAAGTGGAGAATGGCTTTGTACTCACTTGTCAAGCAATTCCTTTATCCAAGCGCTTGATTGTAGACTTCGATCGTCAATTATAATCTTGGCGTTGTTCGATTAGCTTTCCATCATCGAGAGCTCTAACCAACGCAAGGTTTTTTCATCGAGTTCTCCAACGATTTTACCCAAATCCTCGGATGCTTTAAGCAGTTCGGCGTGGTCTGAAATGCCAGAATTTAAAATTTCTTCCAATCGCTTTTTTTCAGCTTCTAGCTGCGGAATTTCTTTTTCTAATTGATCAAACTCGAATTTTTCTTTGTACGAAAGTTTGATTTTCTCCTTCGGCTTTTCTTCTTTGATGACTTCAACTTTCTCCAAGGATTCTTTCTGCTTTTGTTGGCGTTCCATATCGTCCATTGTCTGACGAAATTTGGAGTAACTGCCAATGATATCTTTCACATTGCCGTGGCCATCCAATACAAAAACGTGATCGACAAGTTTGTCGAGAAAATAGCGATCGTGGCTCACTATTATCAAACAACCCGGATAATGTTGTAGGTATTCCTCAAGCGCTGTAAGCGTAAAAACATCGAGGTCGTTGGTGGGCTCATCGAGAATCATGAAGTTGGGATTCTTCATCAAAAGAATGAGCAATTGCAAACGCTTTTTTTCACCACCGCTTAGCTTTTCGATATAACTGAAATGCATATGCTTGGGAAAAAGGAATCGCTCTAGCATTTGTGCGGCGGTGATCGTTTTTCCTTTTTTCAACGGGATGTATTCCGCGATTTCTCGAATAGCTTCAATCACGCGTTGACCGTCTTTCAGTGGAATTCCATTTTGACTGTAATACCCATAAACAATGGTGTCACCAACAACTACTTTTCCACCATCAGGTGCGATTTGTTGTGTAAGCAGATTGAGAAACGTTGATTTTCCGGTGCCGTTTCTTCCCACCAATCCTACTTTTTCTCCGGTCTTGAAAACATAATCAAACCCATTGAGGATGGTCGTGTTGCCGTATTGCTTTTTGACGTTATGTAGCTCAACGATTTTACTTCCCAAACGATTGATATTGATCTCGAGATCTAGTGCATCCGGATCGGTATTTTTCTTGACTTTCTCTTTGAGTTCCTCAAAGCTATCCATGCGGCTCTTGCTCTTGGTAGATCGGGCTTTGGGCATTTTACGTGCCCATTCCAATTCGCGTTTGAAGAGGTTCATGTTTTTCTCTCGCGAACTTTCTTCTAAAGCTTCGCGCTCTGCTTTTTTCTCCAAATAGTAAGAGAAATTGCCTTTGTATTTATAGATTGATTTGTTTTCGAGTTCGAGAATTTCGTCGGTAATATTTTCCAAGAAATAACGATCGTGGGTAACCATAAAAATCGTCATGTTGGAACGGTTGAGAAAATCTTCGAGCCATTCGATCATGTCGAGGTCGAGGTGGTTGGTGGGCTCGTCGAGAAAAACGAGATCGGGTTCTTCGATGAGTACTTTGGCGAGTGCAATGCGGCGTTTTTGTCCGCCTGATAAAGTGCCGACCACTCGTTCGAGATCATGAATTTCAAGTCCTCCCAGAATTTGTCGAGCCTTGGCTTCGTAATCCCACGCTCCGGTTTGATCCATCGCGTCATGGGCTGTTTGCAAGTCGCCATGATCGATCAATGCCTTTTCATACATGGCAATGGCGCGCGTCATGGGGTTGTTGGCATTGAATAGATTTTCAAGAATGGTTTGTCCATCATTCAAGCCATGTTCTTGGGCGAGAAAACCGACACGCACTTCTTTGTTGAAACTGATAATGCCTCCATCAGGAGTGTCTTGACCAACGAGGATTTTAAAAAGTGTTGTTTTACCTGTTCCATTTCGTGCGACGAGCGCCACTTTCTGGCCTTTTTCAATACCGAAAGAGAGGTCTTCAAAAAGAATGCGATCGCCAAAAGATTTGGAGATATGTTCAACGGAAAGGTAATTCATAGGGTGCAAAGATACCTTGTCTAGCGGGAGTACGCGCAATCCGATTACATTTGAGGCTGAATAATCTCGGCTATGAAATTGAAATGGGAGATCAAAACTTGGGAAGACCTAACGACATTGGAGCTGTATGATCTGATGGCGCTTCGATGTGCTGTGTTTGTAGTCGAGCAAAATTGTCCGTATCAAGATGCAGATGGGAAAGATTTGAAGAGTTATCATGTTTGGGCAAGGGATGAGTCGGGAGTGATGGTGGCGTATGCGCGCTTGGTGAAGCCCGGAGTGAGTTATACGGAATGGTCGATCGGTCGGGTAGTGACGTCTGGTACAGTTCGGATGTTAGGTGCCGGTAAAGAATTGATGCGTGTTAGTTTAGATTATCTGAAAGACACGTTGAGTGCGCCTTCAGTGCGCATTTCAGCTCAACAATATTTGACTAAATTTTATGCTTCTTTTGGTTTCGTTCAGGTGAGCGAACCGTATTTAGAAGATGATATTCCCCACGTAGAAATGCTATTAAAATGGAAATGAAAACAACACGTGAAGAAATCTTCAATGCTTTAGAGCATTTAGAATTGGCGAAGTCGGCTGCGTTGCAGCTGATGCATGGCGTACCGGCAGAACGCAGCGCGCAGAAGCCTGCAGATGGAGGTTGGAGTGCCATTCAGGTCTATCAGCATATATTGTTCAGTGAATTTGGTACGCTTGGATACATGCAGAAAAAAACATCGAGTGGAACTGAAGCCTTGGATAAAATATCTGAACAAGAGCAGGCTGCAGGACAAAAATTGGTGGATCGTTTGAAATCTAATGAACGCTATGCTGCACCTGCGATTTTACCTGAACCCGATGGGAACGAATCCTTAGAAGCAATAGAGTTGCGTTGGAAACATCTTCGTGCTGAATTGGACACATTTGTGAAGGGGCTGGATGAGGGTTTTTATGATCGCTTGGTGTTTAAGCAACCGGCAGCCGGCATGATTTCTCTGATGGATACCTTGAAATTTTTAACTGAGCATATTCATCATCATATTCCGCAACTGGCAAGACTTCGCGGACATCACGAATGAATTGGAAATCGTACATATCTCCTTCCAATTGGCATTATAATTTTTGCGTGATCATCGCATTTATGTTGCCGGTCAACAAAAAATGGGTGCCGCCTTTTATTGGATTATTGATGCTCTATAGTATCGTGTATACGGTGCGAAATAAGTATTGGCATTTTTCTAAGAAAAATGCGGTGATGCTCATTCCTTTGTTTCTGTATTTGGCCTTGTTAGCAACGTTTCCTTTGGCTGTTCACGCAGAAACAGCCGTCAGCGAACTCGAATACAAATTGAGCATGATACTCTTTCCGTTGCTCACCTGGATGATGCCGTCATTCGAGCGCGATCAAATTCGCAAAATGGTGGACGCCTTCGTCATGGGATGTGTCGTGTTTTTGCTGTTTTCGACAGGATATGGCATATATCGCGTGAATACGTTGGGGAGTGCGGAGTATCTGACGTACAGCAACCTCGGATTGATATATCACCCCACCTACATGGCCCTTTATCAAAGCATTACGTTGAGCGTTTTGCTTCTCAGAGGTATGCGATCATCATTCTTTTTTCGCTCCAAATGGTTGCATTGGATGTTGATTAGCGTAGTGATGTTTTATATTGTATTGTTGGCTTCCAAGGCAGGTTTTATTACAGCTGTATTGGCGATTGCTTGGGCCGCTATAGAAGCAAAAAGAAGAGGTATAATGATGCGGCATTTGGCCACGGTGAGTTTGGCCGCAGTCTTGGTTTTTGTTGGGATGATCATGGTTACACCAGCTGCTTTTTCTCGCATAGAAGAATCAACAAAAGAAATCACCACGCAAACAACACCAACGCATGAGGCATGGAGCAGCACAGAATTGCGGAAAGTTACTTGGCGCAGTTCGATCGAGCTGATGAATGATTCATGGTATGGAAGTGGAGTGGGGGAGACCACCGAACGTTTGATCGGTATTTATTTAGAACA
>JBMOFW010000037.1:0-18381 GCA_049318685.1 Flavobacteriales bacterium | reverse complement strand
CGCTTTGGCTGGTGATGCCTTCTCGGTAATTATTCCAGCGGTATTCGCTGCCATGCCAATCGCCATGTATATCTGGGGACTCTCAGAAAAAGCGGTTCATTAATCTAGTCGACACTCAATACATTATACCATGTCATTGAAAGCAAATATTCCGGACGGCCCACTCGATCAGAAGTGGACCAAATACAAAAACACAGCTCGTCTGGTAAACCCTGCCAACAAGCGCAATATTGATGTAATTGTGGTGGGGACAGGTTTGGCCGGCGCTTCTGCGGCTGCCTCTCTTGCTGAAATGGGCTACAAGGTGAAAGCACTTTGCTTTCAAGACAGCCCTCGCCGCGCGCACTCCATTGCTGCGCAAGGTGGTATCAATGCTGCAAAAAATTATATGAATGACGGAGACAGCACGTTCCGTTTGTTCTACGATACAATCAAAGGTGGTGACTACCGCGCACGTGAAGCCAACGTTCATCGCTTGGCTGAAGTGAGCGCCAGCATCATCGACCAGTGCGTGGCGCAAGGTGTTCCTTTTGCCCGCGATTACGGTGGATTGCTCGACAACCGTTCATTTGGTGGTACGCAAGTGAGCCGTACTTTTTATGCCAAAGGCCAAACCGGTCAACAGCTATTGCTTGGTGCTTATTCTGCCATGTCACGTCAGGTAGGTAAAGGAAATATTGAGCTCCTCAACCGCCACGAAATGCTTGACCTCGTAGTTGTGAATGGCAAAGCACGTGGTATCATCGCACGCAATATGGTGACAGGCGATATCGAACGTCACTCCGGACACGCAGTGGTACTTTGTACAGGTGGATATGGAAACGTATTCTTCTTGTCGACCAACGCGATGGGATCAAACGTGACCGCTGCTTGGAGAGCGCACCGCCGTGGTGCTGCATTTGCCAATCCATGTTTTACCCAAATTCACCCAACATGTATTCCCGTGTCGGGCGACCACCAATCGAAGTTGACATTGATGTCAGAATCGTTGCGTAATGATGGTCGTATTTGGGTGCCTAAATTCAAAGAAGATGCGGAAGCTATTCGTGCGAAGAAGCTCCGCCCAACAGATATTCCTGAAGAGCGTCGCGATTATTATCTCGAAAGAAGATACCCGGCATTTGGTAACCTCGTGCCTCGCGACATCGCATCACGCGCCGCCAAAGAGCGTTGCGATGAAGGTTTTGGCGTGAACGCCACAGGTGAAGCGGTTTACCTCGATTTCAGCTCGGCGATCAAGCGTTACGGAAAAGCGGAAGCCAATGTGAAAGGCTTGCACAATGCCTCTGAAGCGGACATCATCGCTATGGGTAAAAAAGTAGTGGAAGCCAAATATGGCAACCTCTTCCAGATGTACGAGCAAATCGTGGCTGAAAACCCATACGAAACCCCAATGATGATTTATCCCGCGGTACACTATACCATGGGTGGTCTTTGGGTAGATTATGAATTGATGACGACTATTCCGGGTTGTTTTGCCGCTGGAGAAGCTAACTTTAGCGATCACGGTGCCAACCGTCTCGGTGCATCAGCGTTGATGCAAGGTTTGGCTGATGGATATTTCGTATTGCCATACACCATCGGTAACTATCTCGCAGATGAGATTCGTACCGGTGCTATTCCAACCAATACGCCTGAGTTTGACGAAGCTGAAAAGCGCGTGCGCGAAGGCTTGGAGCATTTCTTTAATACAGGTGGAAACAAACCTGTAGATTATTTCCATAAAAAATTGGGAAAAATCATTTGGGACAAATGTGGTATGGCGCGCAATAAACAAGGTCTCGAAGAAGCGATTTCAGAGATTCGAGCTCTGCGCGAAGATTTCTACAAAAACGTACGTGTGCCTGGTTCAATGAAAGGAATGAATCCGGAATTGGAAAAGGCCGGTCGCGTAGCCGACTTTATCGAACTCGGAGAATTGATGTGCTTGGATGCCCTCGACCGCAATGAAAGTTGTGGAGGTCACTTCCGCGAAGAATATCAAACTGAGGAAGGTGAAGCGCTTCGCGATGATGAAAACTACATGTACGTTGCTGCGTGGGAATTCACCGGCAATCCAAGCGAACCAAAGTTGATTAAAGAACCTTTGGTTTACGAAAACATAAAAGTGTCAGCCCGTTCATACAAATAAGGATCAAGCAATAAAGGATTAAGACCATGAACCTCACATTAAAAATCTGGCGTCAGCAGAGTACCAACGATCAGGGGAAGATCGTGGATTATAAAGTGACCGACATTTCTGAGGATATGTCGTTTCTCGAAATGCTTGATGTGTTGAACTATCAACTCGTTGAGAAAGGCGACGATCCGGTGACATTCGACCACGACTGTCGCGAAGGCATCTGCGGAATGTGCAGCATGTTTATCAATGGCGAAGCGCACGGTCCAAACCGCGGCGTAACAACTTGCCAATTGCACATGCGCTCTTTCAAAGACGGCGATACCATTTATATTGAACCATGGAGAAGCAAGGCGTTTCCAGTGATCAAAGACTTGATGGTAGACCGTGGTGCCTTTGATCGCATTCAACAAGCGGGAGGATTCATTTCTGTGAATACTAGCGGTCGCACCTTGGACGCGAATGCGATTCCGGTGCCGAAAGAAGATGCGGATAAAGCTTTTGATGCAGCTACCTGTATAGGTTGTGGCGCTTGTGTGGCTACTTGTCCAAATGGCTCAGCGATGTTGTTTGTGTCCGCGAAAGTGTCACAATTTGCATTGCTTCCACAAGGTCAAGTTGAACGCAAGGAGCGTGTTATGAATATGGTAAAACAAATGGACGAAGAAGGATTCGGCAACTGCTCGAATACCGGTGCTTGCGAAGTACAATGTCCAAAAAATATTAGTCTGGAAAATATCGCGCGCATGAACCGCGAATACCTCTGGGCGACAATCAAGCCAGAGAATTAATATTCCAATACGAAATTAAAAGCCCCGCATTCGCGGGGCTTTTTTTATTCCGTCGTCACCGGAGCCATGTTTTCATTTTTCAATTTCTTGTAGAATTCACTTTCCTCGAAGGCCGGTAAAAGCACTAATGAGAAATTATAAATCGGTTCGTAGAAATACGATTTTTTCTTCTGCTCCTCAGACATCAAATCATATTTCGCATCGAGTGAATTGAATAGAATGAAAAGCACACTCAGCGTCAATAAAAATTTGGTCAATGAAAAAACCGCACCGCCCACTTTATTCCATGTTTCGCCACCTCCCGCCTTCACCGATTTGGTGATGAGTCGACTTAGAAAGAAAAGCCCAACCACGACCAATATCAAAATCACCAAAAAGGAAATGATCGGTAGATTGTCTGATTGAACATCAAATTTTTCGCGCAAAAAAGCCGACATCCAATCGCTGAGATGAATGCCCAAATAGATGCCCACAAAAATGGAAAGCGCCGAAAACACTTCGATCACAAAGCCATTCTGCCAGCCTTTCCAAATGGCCCATCCAATTGGAATGAGCAATATTAAATCAAGATAACTTACCATAACTGAAGGTTGAAATGTTTGGAGGTTTTGAGGTTTTTATGTTCGGAGGTTGAGATGTTTGTAGGAGTAGAGGTTTGAAGTGTCCAAGGTATAGAAGTGAATGAAGCTACCGCATACTATTCCATAATTTATTCAAACATGGCATGTGGGGAATTCTTAATTTGGAAATGAGTGAAAAATGCACTCGCTTGACGCTTGCAGCCGTCTGCTAAAAGCGATTACATTTGTGCCATGAATCAGTACGACGTAGTAGTTATCGGTTCCGGACCCGGCGGGTATGTGGGAGCCATTCGTTGCGCCCAATTGGGCCTCAAAACGGCCATTGTTGAACGTTACAATACCCTCGGCGGAACCTGTCTGAACGTGGGATGTATTCCTTCCAAGGCGCTTCTAGACTCGTCTGAACATTATCATCAAGCGGTGCACACATTCCAAGAGCACGGCATTGAATTGAAATCTGCTCCAAAAATCAACCTCGAACAAATGATCAACCGCAAACAAGGCGTGGTCGATCAAACCACCAAGGGGATTGAATTTTTGATGAAAAAAAATAAAATCGATGTATTCACCGGTCATGGCTCTTTTGTAGATGCCAAGACCATTTCGATTGCCAAAGCAGACGGTTCTACGGAAACGATTGGCGCGAAAAACGTAATCATCGCCACGGGAAGTAAGCCGGCCACCTTGCCTTTTATCCAAATCGATAAAAAGCGCGTCATTACATCTACCGAGGCCCTTGAATTGAAGGAGATCCCGAAACATATGATTGTGATCGGTGGCGGTGTCATCGGTTTGGAATTGGGTTCGGTGTACGCCCGCCTCGGTGCCAAAGTGAGTGTAGTGGAATTCATGGATTCGATTATTCCAACAATGGATCGCACCATGGGCAAGGAATTGCAGAAATCATTGAAGAAAATCGGATTCGATTTTTATCTCAGTCATAAAGTGAAAGAAGTATCTGCCAAAGGCAAGACCGTAACTGTTAAGGCCGACAATGCCAAAGGTGAAGAACTTGTATTGGAAGGCGACTATGTATTGGTAGCCGTGGGGCGTAAGCCGTATACAGACAATTTGGGCCTCGATAAAGCGGGTGTGAAGATGGATGAACGCGGTCGTGTAGAAGTCGATGGCCATTTACAAACCAATGTACCGGGCATTTATGCCATCGGCGACGTGGTGAAAGGCGCCATGTTGGCACACAAAGCAGAAGAAGAAGGCACTTTCGTAGCTGAATATATTGCCGGTCAAAAGCCGCATATCAATTACAATTTGATTCCCGGTGTTGTTTACACTTGGCCCGAAGTAGCATCCGTTGGCGCGACAGAAGAGCAATTGAAAGAGCAAGGAGTTCCCTATAAAGTGGGTTCATTTCCTTTCAAAGCGAGTGGACGCGCCCGCGCCAGTATGGATACCGATGGATTAATCAAAGTGTTGGCTCATAAGGAGACGGATGAGATCCTCGGTGTACACATGATTGGTCCGCGCACAGCAGACATGATCGCTGAAGCGGTCGTGGCTATGGAATTCCGCGCTAGCGCAGAAGATATCGCCAGAATCAGCCATGCGCACCCCACATTTACAGAGAGTTTCCGCGAAGCTGCGCTCGACGCGACAGACAAGCGGGCAATACACATCTAGCGGTAGGCTGCAGGCTTCAGGCTGCAGGCGGTGCGGGAAAAGTTCGATTTATTAACTTCGATTGTTGTATAAGTCGAAAAAAGTCGTATTTTTGCGCTCCCCAAAAAAACCGAAAAGGTGAAACCATTGAAGGAATATGACATTCCATTTTTGGGACTGAAAGTCGGTAAACACGAGTATCAGTTCATCTTGAAGGATTCGTTCTTTGAGGCATTTGAACATTCGGAGATTGAACATGCAGAAATACATGTCCATCTCGAACTTGAAAAACAAAGCACCATGTTGGTGTTGGATTTTGAGTTGGAAGGTACGGTAGACTTGATTTGTGATCGCTGTGGTGATCCGGTAAGTCAGCCCATAGAAGGCAATCAGCGTTTGATCGTCAAGTTTGGTGATCAAAGCAGCGGTACCGACGAGGATATCCTCGTTTTAGGGACCAATGAAAACGCCGTTAATGTGGCCCAGTACCTTTATGAATATGCGCATCTGGCTTTGCCGGCGCGTCATGTTCACGAAACCGAAGAAGAATGCAATCAAGAAGTCATGGCGGCGATGTCGAAATACATTGTTACCAATGATAACCGCGACGAATGGGCAGCATTAAAAAATTTACACTTCGAAGAAAACGAACCCGATGACTTCGAAGACGACGAAGAAGAATAACAGATAAATACCTACTGAAATGGCACATCCCAAACACAGAATTTCACAAACCCGCCAGGCGAAGCGTAGGACGCACTACAAAATTGAAGCGCCTAATGTGTCTACTTGCCCTACAACAGGACAACCACACATGTTCCACCGCGCTCATTGGTTTGAGGGAAAGCTTTACTACAAAGGTAAAGTGGTGATGGAAAAAGAGACTGCAGAAGCCTAATCACCAGTCCTTGAGGTTTAGAAGTTGGTAGGTTCAAGAGTTTATTTGATGCCGATTTCCAAGCCTCTTTGAATGTGAAAATAGAATTATGGAGCCGACCCTTGAAAAGGGGTCGGTTTTCTTGTTTGGGATTGTATCAGTCGTTTGAGCAGTGTCTCTATTGAGTTTAATTGGAATATCCAACTTTCTGAAATCGATGTGCTGATTTCATGAACTTCCTCCAGTAATTGGATAATAGCCCGAGTTTCTTTTAGTGAGCCAACCGCGATAACATAAAAGTGCTTTTGATCATTCGGAGTCGCTCTTCCTGTACCTTCTGCTATGTTTAGCATTATACTCAGACAGGCTCTGTTATGTAATATTCTTATTTAAGCTTAACACATATAAACCTGCCAACATTCGAACCTCAAAACATTTGAACCTCCCAACCTTGGCTCGAAAGTTGTCATACGCGGATGTGAAATTATTTCCGATATTTACTACCATGAAATTACTTCTCAGCATAGCATTCGCTCTTTTCGGTTTGACGGTGATCGCTCAGACCGATATTACTCCGCAGGTTACCGCCGCGCTTAAGAAGGGTGATGCCAATAGTTTGGCTGCCTATTTCATGTCTTCAGTAGAAATTGAAACTCCTGAACAAGAAGGAACATTTACTGCGGCCGAAGCCAAAGCCATTCTCACCAAATTCTTTGCACAAGTGCAAGTGCGCGATTTCTCTGTAAAACACCAAGGAACTTCCAAACTCGACGATCAATTTCGCATTGGCGATATGACCACCGCAAAAGGAACCTACCGCGTGACATTCTTTATGAAAAAAGTCGGAAACAGCCTACAGATCAAACAATTTAAGATCGAGCAATAATAGCCGTTTCCGCATTCCGCTTATGATTCATTTCGATCTGGACGAATTCATCCAAATGGCCATCACCGAGGATGTCGGCGATGGCGACCATACCAGTTTAAGTACTATTCCCGCTGATGCGATGGGCAAAGCCCGTTTATTGGTCAAAGACACCGGTATCATCGCCGGAATCGATATCGCGAAACGCGTTTTCGAACTCGTAGATGATCGGCTGACCTTTGATAAGTTGATAGACGATGGAACAGCCGTAGAATTTGGTCATGTGGCCTTTTATGTCGAGGGACCTGCCCAAAGTATTGTGACGGCCGAGCGTTTGGCGCTTAATATCATGCAACGCATGAGCGGTATCGCTACGGAAACGCACAAAATCACGCAATTGATGGCAGGTACCAAATGCCGCTTGCTCGATACCCGAAAAACAACCCCTGGGTTCCGTTTTTTTGAAAAAGAAGCCGTGCGCATTGGCGGTGGGGTCAATCACCGCTTTGGTCTTTTTGATATGATTCTCGTGAAAGACAATCACGTGGATTATGCTGGTGGAGTGCACAATGCCTTGCATTTGATTAAGAATTACTTGGAGAAAAATGAACGCCACCTCAAAGTCGAAGTGGAAGCCCGTTCGATGAAAGAAGTGGAGGAAATACTCGCTGAAAACATTGCATTCCGCATTTTGCTTGATAATTTCAAGCCAGAGCAATTGGTTGAAGCGGTGAAAATGATAGATGGTCGCGTTGAAACGGAAGCCAGCGGTGGCATCACCGAAGCGAATGTAAGAGCATACGCTGAAACGGGCGTAGATTATATATCAATGGGTGCTCTTACACATCATGTGAAAAGCCTTGACTTGAGTTTGAAAGCGGTGTCGTAAATTCGCATTCGCTTTTGCTGAATCATGGCGAATAAATGGCTAAATAAATTAATCAGGATGAAAGGGGTGCAAAAAAGCATCGCCTTTCTGAAAAGTGTCAAACCTTGGGGGTTTCAAGGCTTGTCGCTTTGGTATGTCGCGTCTTTTTTTGCCGAAGGCATTACCAAAGGTTCTTTGGGAACACGCGCCGCAGCCATTTCTTTTCGTCTGTTTATGGCCTTTTTTCCCGGAATCATTCTCCTGCTTTCACTGATTCCTCATATTCCGATTGAGAATTTTCAAGACAACCTGTTCGACAGTATTCGCGGTTTTTTTCCCGGTGATACGTTTTCCCTTTTCGAAAGTACCTTGGATGACTTGATTAATAAGAAACACAATGCGCTCTTGTCCATTGGTTTTATTCTGACCATTTACTATGCGTCGAATAGTATCAATGCCATTTTGCTCGGTTTCAATGAGAGTTACCATATCGAAGAACGTGGTCATCCCATTGTGATGCGCGTGGCCAGTATTGTGCTAATTTTCGTTTTGGGTATTATGATGATTACTGCTGTGACGCTCATCATCTTTAGTGGAACTGCTTTCGACTATCTGCACAGCAAAGGCATTATCGGAGATAGAGGATATATCCCCATTTTGAATTTTGCCAAATGGGTCATTTCCTTGTTCTTGATTTACGCGGTGATTTCCACATTATACAATGTCGGAAACGGCCGCAAACGACGTCGCTGGCGCTTCTTTAACGTAGGGAGTACATTCGCTACGATTTTCTTCATTTTAGCGTCGATTGGCTTCGCTTATTTCGTCAATAATTTTGCTCAATTCAATAGACTCTACGGATCGCTTGGAACACTGATGGTGCTTTTGATGTGGCTCAATTTTAACAGCATGATTATTCTGATGGGCTTCGATTTGAATACGAGTATTTCCAAAGCAAAGCGCACGTGGAAAACCAAAGAGTCCAATGAAGTTTCTGAAATTCTTACCGAATAAATTGACAAAATTTTTCAGTCAATGCTTTGCGTGAAAACGGCGAGGCACCCGTGGTCAGCATACTTTTTCCAGTAATAAATGCTTCATAATGTTCATGAAGCATGGCTTTCATGGCGTCTTTTTGAGAGCGGTCAATGATCTTTCCACATTGTGTATCGTTCAATATCTCAGCTGCGTCGCCATCTTCCGGACCAATGCCCAAAATAGGTGTGCCTGATGCCATATATTCGTACATCTTTCCGGGTGTATTGCCGGCAGCAATGTCGGTGTGGGCAAGAATAAGTAAGAGCAATGAAGAGGATCGATACAATTGGACAACTTGGCTATGCGGTACCGCAGGCCCAAAGTGTGTGATGGTTTTCAATTCACGGTTTTCTTGAACAAAGCTTTTGAAACTTTCATTGACCGGACCAATAAACTCGATACTGATTTTATGGCCGTCCATTTTTTTCTCCAAAATCAATTCATTCAAGGCTTGCATAAACGGGCGTGGATCGCGCAACTCGTCGATACTGCCCAAATGACGCACAACGAATTTTTCTGTCGAAACTCTTTGTACGTGATCGAAATCGCGCGGATCATAGCCGTTGGCGACAAGTTCGCACCGTTTGGCTCCAAGGGCGATTAAACGATCCACATGAAATTTGCTTATGCTCACTGCAAGGTCAGATTGAGTGAGCACTTCCAACTCGAGTGCACGGTGTTTCTTTCTGGCACGTTCGCCGGTTTTCAACGAATCCCACAAATCCCATTCGCTCCAAGGATCACGAAAGTCAACAATCCATTGCATTTTGGGGAATTTCTTTTTCAAGCGCAAACCAATCAAATGCATGCTGTGCGGTGGTCCAGTAGTGATAATGTGCTGGATGTTTTCTTCTTCAATGAATTTTTCCAAGAAACGCACAGAGGGTTTTACCCAAGTAATACGTGCATCCGGAATAAACCAATTGCCGCGGACCCACGTTGCAGCGCGCTGAAAAAACGAATCATTGCGTGTACTCAACAAGTCTTTTTGTTCGGGCGCTTTTTTACCCACGAGTTTGAACATTTTGAAGAATACGTCAATTGGCTCGAAGATGGGTGTTTTGATAACGCGAATGTCTGCCATCACGTCTTTCATCAGTGATGGATCTTTCACATTGAAAGCGGGATTTTCGGGGGTGTAAATGATCGGTTCACAACCGAATTGTTTCATGTACGCTGACATCTTTAGCCAACGCTGCACGCCGCCGCCGCCACTTGGAGGCCAATAATAGGTGATGATAAGCACTTTCTTCATTAGCGATTGCAATATTCGCAATGTTTGCTTGAACTATCATGCTCGAAATAGTCAATTGCTAACATGTTTTTTGCACAGTTCACAATGGCCTCTTCGAAATGTGCTAACACTTCTGGCGTTAGACGATCACTATCGTTGTGAATGATGTATTGCCAGCCGCTACTGTAGTTTTTCAAACTAAAAAGTGCCGCACGAATATCTTCAACAGGTGTCCCTTTTTGTGCTTCCATATAGGTATAAAAAAGCAATTGGATGATCTTTCCCTTTTTCTTTTCAAATGCTCCGGATACACCCTCCTTGCCAATTTTCACATCATCTGTTTTAACAGCGCCGGTTTTGTAATCAATGATGCGCACCACATTCATTTCATGATCAATCCTATCGGCTTTACCTCGGATTTTTAAAGGAAAGGGCATATTGGTCGAAGCCTGGGGAATAGTGGCTTCGAGTGTCGATTCGATTTCGGCAATGCTATTGGTAAGGCCTATCTGGTCGCGCTTGATGGATTCATTGATTTCAAACTCCACCGTTTTTTCAAGCATTTTTAAGGCGAGAGAAAACTGCAAATAATTTTCACCAAAACTCAAATCTGTTTTTCCATAACTTTTTTCGAACGCCTTTTTTAAGAGCGTTCCAAGTTCTTCTTTGAATGATTGCAGATCGGCGATAGAAGGAAAACGACCAACATATTCTTTGAAAAAATCTTCGAGCACTTGATGGACAGCGCTCCCAAAAGTGGCTGCTGAAATTTGTTCTTCCATTTCTTCTTCTTCGCCGAGTCCGAGAATGTATCGGTAGTAGAAGTCGAGTGGACAGAGTAAGAATTTGTTTAATGCCGAAGGCGATATTCCGGCTTCCCAAATTTGTTGAATACGTTGTCGGGCAAAATCGTCATTGGCAATACGCACATGCAAATCTTCTTTGTGATCATCGTGCAAGGCGGATTTGATATGGTTGAATCGAATTTGCTGATGACCGCGATCAGCGAGCTCAAGTTGAATCTGGGTAATGTATCGACTTTGTTCCGTTCCTTTAAATTCAGAGGTGATGGAGGAATACAAAAAGTCGATGTGAGAAGCCCGTTGCAATAAGCGATATAGGGTGTATGCATAAGTGGCTTCTTTGTCGGCCATCGTGGGCATTTCATACAATTGACGGACATCAAATGGAATGAGCGATGAATCACTCAGATTGCCTGGCAATTGATCTTCATTGGCACCAACGACAATAAGGTGATCAAAGTCGAGGGCGCGTGTTTCCACCATATTTAATATTTGCAATCCTTCTAATGGTTCTCCAGTAAATGTGATCGCCTCGCCGGAAATCAAGTGTTGCATGATCACTTGTAGGCTTTTCATTTCAGCGATTTCATCGCCTTCGACAACAATTCCCGGAATTTCCGCCAATAATTCTTGCGCGCGAATAATGCTCTCCAATTCAAATTGCCAGGAGGAGTTCAGCGTTCGGGGTTCAGGGTTCGGAGTTCGAGGTTCGGGGTTCAGCGTTCGGAGTTCGGGGTTCGGAGTTCGGGGTTCAGTGTTCGGAGTTTCTGGTTCTAGTTCTCGTTCTAGTTCTTCTAACAACCGCATTGTATTTTTCACCCAAGTCAACGGATCACGGTTTTCTTCAGAAAAAATATAGGCGATGCGTTGAATGCCCGGGAAGTTTTCGAAAATGGCTTGTAGTTCTGCTGGTTTCAAGTAAACCCGAACCTCGCGAATCAATTGGGTGCGAAGTTTCTGAATGTCTTCGGCGAGCAATCGTGAAAGGCTCTGTTGTTCGACAACTTGCAACAAATGCCTAAAGTAAATGCCGCGATGTTCGCGCGAGGGGATGGGGGTATGCAATTGGAGCAAACTTTTGATCAGCTTCATGATCGCTGTTTGCTTGAGTGGATAACCAAGGGCAATGTTGACTTTGCAATCCAGTGCCGGAAGGTTTTTGATAATTGGAACCAGTAGGGTGCTATCCGCAATGATGATTGCCGTTTGATCGGCTTTTGCTGGGTCGATTTGCTGTATGAGGTCACGCACCAACAATGCTTGTGCGTAGGGCGTGGTTGTTTCGTGAACTAGGAATTGCTTGGGATGATCGAGCATATCATTGCCCATCACGATGTCTTGCTTTTTTGCATGATGACGCAGAAAATGTCCAGCTTCGTGAAATTCTTTTTCGTAGTAATAATAATCTCCATCCCAGCGAATAACACATTTTCCGGCATTGGCCAATTTGTCGATCACCTTTTGTTCGGCTTTGGAAAGATTGGAAAGTCCAACGAACCAAATGTCTTTGGTTTGTGGAGGAATGGCTCCCGCAGGTTCTGATCTGGAGAGCTGATGGCAGAGCAATGCGTAGCTGTATTTTTCAGAATTGAGTTGGGCTTCACGAAACGCCGAATAGATGCCACCTAGTTTATTCCAAAATTCTAAATAGTTTTCTTGGGACTCAGATAATTCGGCGCTATTGAAACTCCAGTTTTCGATCTCTTTGATGTCGCGTAAGTCTTTGAAAAGAGTTCGCGGTTCTACGAGCGCTTGCTCCACATCTGCAAAGTCACTCAGAGCTGTGGTTCCCCATTTACTAAATACATCAAAGGATTCTGCGTTTTCACCCATATACTTTTTATACACTTGGTAAAAAAGAATAATGAGCTCAAGTTTGGAAGTTGTCCGTTTATCGGAGAGCTTGGAGATGAAATCCGGAAGTGTAAGTATTTCAGGTGCGAAAAACGATTTGCCCAGTATCTTTGCTAAGTGCTTTCTGAGGAATAGCCCGGCCCGTTTTCCGGGCACAACAATGATGACATCGCGCAAATCATCGCGGTGTTTTTCGATCAATTGTTCGGCTATCTGAAAAAGAAAGGGTTTCATACAAGAGCAAAGAAAATGGATAATTCAATGGGGTTTCCGCAGTTTCGAAAGTTAGCGAATAATAAACATTTTTATCGGATCGAGAGTGCCGAAAAGTTTGATGAAATTCAAATCATGGGTCGTCGATGCTTGAAAACCACCGTGGTAGCCAAGATATATCCTGAGAAGCTATTGATCATGGATATGCTGGGGTGTGTTGACGGTCGATGGTTGACAATTGAAGAATCAGAGTACAATTCGTTTTTGCAAAATTGTGCATCTTTGGAGCATGGCCATTCGAATTGAAGAAAATGTATCGCTGCGGATGTACAATACGTTCGGTATTGATGTAGCAGCCCGTCACTTTAGTGTTTTCAGCTCATTGGGAGATATCCAAGAGATTTTGGAAGATGCTGCCTACAAGCAGACCGATCCACTCATCTTGGGAGGAGGAAGTAATGTGCTTTTTACCCAGAATGTGGAGCGACCTGTAATGCTCAATCGCTTAAAGGGCATAGAGCTCGTGGGTGAAGATGAAAGTCATTATTTTGTAAAAGCAGCCGCTGGAGAGGTTTGGCACCAATTCGTGATGCATTGTATCAAACGCGAATATGCCGGTGTAGAAAATTTATCCTTGATTCCCGGAAGCGTTGGGGCCAGCCCGATGCAGAATATCGGTGCATATGGTGTTGAAATTAAAGATGTATTTCATTCGCTTGAGGCGTTTCACATTCACGATAAAATCGTCAAGGAATTCAATGCTACCGAATGTTCATTCGGTTATCGCGAAAGTGTTTTTAAAAGAGCTCAAAAGGATCAATGGATAATTTTGTCGGTGACCTTTCGATTGTTGAAGCGACCTGTATTTCGCACGGAGTATGGCGCAATTCAAGAGGAGTTGGATAAAATGAATCCAGAGAAAATGTCGATTAAGGCCGTCAGTCAAGCGGTCATTGCCATTCGATCAAGCAAATTGCCAGATCCCAAAGTATTGGGTAATGCCGGAAGTTTTTTCAAGAATCCGGTTGTTCCGATGGATGTCGCCAATGCGATTCGTCAGGCATACCCAAATGTGCCTGTTTATCCTATTGATGAGCAAACAGCAAAGGTGCCTGCCGGTTGGTT
This sequence comes from Flavobacteriales bacterium, assembly GCA_049318685.1. Taxonomy (GTDB): domain Bacteria; phylum Bacteroidota; class Bacteroidia; order Flavobacteriales_D; family Sanyastnellaceae; genus JAIXWP01. The sequence goes on along the minus strand of JBMOFW010000037.1, from coordinate 4,396 downwards.
AATTGAACAAGCCGGATGGAAAGGCAAGAAGCTAGAGCATTGTGGTGTTCACGACAAGCAAGCTTTGGTTCTTGTCAATCATAATCAAGCCACAGGAAAAGAGATTTACGATTTGAGCACAGCCATTGTCAACGATATTCAAGCTAAATTTGGTGTTGAATTGGAACGTGAGGTGAATATCTATTAAGCCATTCCACTAGAACTTCGCGCAAGGCATAATGCGAATTTTCTCAGACTTGGTATTCTTTTTTCCAGCCCATTGATACGAGATCGTCAATTCATGAGATCCTGCGCTGCTCGCGATATTCAGACGTGAAATAGTAATGTCGTAGCTGTATCCAAATTTGTACCGTCCGGCTTGGAAACCAAGCAATGCGGCCAATGCATCATGGTTGATGTATCCATACGTATTGCTCTTCGCCGGAAGTCCGCGATACCACAAACCAATAATTACTGGGTTGAATTCATAGTACATACCAAAGTCGAGTTGGTCGAATTCAGCTTGTGACTGGTAGTTGGCGGCCAATACAATGTAGTGATCGAGCTTGGTCAAAGAATTGCCTTTGATGCGCATGCGCAAACCACCGTGAACAGAAAGTTTGAGTGGGAGCGGAGTGTCATTGTAGCCATATACCGATTCATTCGGACGATTCAGGTGAAGTGCTGAAACACCGAACCAAAATTTGGGTCCATAAGTAAGCATGCCAGCGGCAAAATCGAAGTACGAAACAGGTTGTAATACCGGTTGTTCGAGTGTAGCGGCAGCATTGTCACGAATCATTTGGTCGTAGAACGTCAACTTGGAGAAATCAATGGCTTTACTCACCATCGACATTTCCAAGGATGGTCTAAAAAACCAGTTGCGTTTGATGCGCGCTTCATAGGCGTATTGAAAGCGCACATTGGTTGTGCGTAAAGCCCCGCGTCCGGCACGATCGTGATTGACCATTAGACCGAGTCCGCTCTTGATGGCGGGCACGTAAGTATCGTAGCCAATATTATACGCTTGAAAGGCACCAGGGATGCCGGCCCATTGATTGCGCACTTGGGTCACTAATCGGTTTTGAACGGATGCACCCACAAACGCAGGATTCATCTGAGTGGGCATGGCATAGAATTGAGTGAACTGCTGGTCTTGCGCCACTGCAGCTCCTCCAAAAGCCATTATTACTATGAGGAAGTAGATTTTTTTCATGTCGTTGGGCTAGGTGGTGGTATGCTTACTTCACTTCATTTTTTATTTAATCAAAAGGGTCACATCGCCTGCTTGTTCGAAGCGTTGTCCATCGACAAAGCGTGCGGTTACTTTCCAGACGTAAACGTCTTGTTTGCACATCAAGCCTCTGTAATAACCGTCCCATCCACGATTGACATCATTACTTTCAAAGAGGAGCTCGCCCCACTTGTTGTAAATCTGCAATTGGTATTCGGTTACACCAGCATTGATGGGGAAGAAGACATTGTTGTCGTATGCGGTTGGATTGTAACTTCCTCCGTTCGCTCCTGTAGGATCAGGGGTGAAGGCGTTAGGGAATTCGATCAAACCACTCTTTTTCGCATATACAGCATCATACAAGGTCATGGTATCCGGACAATTGAATTGATTGTTGGCTACAAGCATGATCGAATAGATACCTTCTTCTTGATAGTAGTAAATCGGATTGGCTTCATTGCTCACATTGTCATCACCAAAATGCCATTCATAGTCTGTTGCATTTTCGGAGAGATTTAAGCAATACACTGGCTGACTTGGAATCGACACTTCATTGGGTGTCACTGTGAAGGCTGCGACTGCGCTTGGATACACATGGATGATTTGTTCTTGAACCATTTGTGCGGTGGTGCCGTCATACCCATTGATGATCAAAGTAACGGTGTAGGTTCCCGGAGTATAATAAGTATACACAGGGTTGGTCGCATTCGCCATTCCACCATCACCAAAGTACCAAGTGGAAAGCGCGGCGTATTGAGAAAGGTTGTTGAATTCTACGGTCAAAGGTGCACATCCAGAAGCGGGTCCAGTGAAATCGGCAATCGGAATGGGCGGATTGATAACTACAGTTTGGAATGCAGTGTCACTGCAGAAACTGTTTGAACCAACCAATCGAATATTGTATTCTCCCCAATTGGAGTAAACGTAATCAGCTGGATTTTCGGTGTATAATTCAGATCCATCACCCATGCGCCATTCCCAGTTGAGATCACCACCAATACTGTTGTTGGTCAATTGAACTGTGGCGTTTGGCCAAGTCTGTTCTTCAGGCGAAGCCACGAAGCTCACTTGTGGAATAGGATAAACGGCTACAAAGGCATCGGCCGTATCGACACATCCAAATTGGTTTTGAACGATAAGCAATACATTGTATGTAGTGTCGGAAACTGTCCAGTTGAAGAAAGTATGCGATGGTTCGAATTCATTGGAGATATCTCCATCGCCAAATTGCCAGAAATAGGACCAACCTCCTGAAGTGTTGTTGTCGAATTGGACGGTTAATGGTGAACATCCTTCGGCATTGACTGTGAAGTCGGCTTCGATTTGTGGAGATACTTGTACGATGGCATTGTCAGTGGCGGAGCAACCATTTACAGTGTACGCATTCAACGTCACGTTGTACGTTTGCATGGTTGATCCAAAATTGTAGAATGTGTGTGTATGCAGTGAATCCGAGGTAGTGCTGGTTTCACCTGTGCCATACACCCATTGATAACTGTCTGCACCAATGGATTGATTAGCGAATACCGCGCTTTGCGGATAGCATCCAAAAAGGCTATCGACCTGCACTACTGATAGCGGTGAATGGAAAATATGCATATTGGCGTTGGCGGTATCGCGGCATCCAAATTCACTTTCTACAATGAGTTGAACAGGATACACCAAATCGGTGGTATAGTCGGTCATGTAAAGATGGGTCGGATTGGGCAATGAAGAAATCGCGCCATCACCGAATGACCATTCGAAAATAATCGCCCCTTCGCTTTGATTGACGAATACGGCATTGTAAGGAGAACACCCTGTGGTGTCTGCTGTGAATGCAGCAGTCACCGAAGGATACAAATTGAAAGGCACACTCATCGTATCGGAACATCCGATTTGATTAATGGCAATCAGCGAAATCAAATAGTTTTCGACCGTGTTGCCTGGTGCTTGATAAATATGTGTATGTTCAAAGTTAGCGTTGGTTGAAGAGGTTCCATCACCATAATTCCAAATGTAGCTTGCGGCAAGCATACTGTTGTTGGTAATGACTACGGGTGCAGGTTCACAAGCGGCTGCCTCATCTACCGCAAAGTCTGCGATAGGTGATGGATACACGTTGATGATTTGCGAGGTGGTATCTGTACATCCATAACTGGAGTATGCAATCATCTGAACTGTATATGTAATTGGACTTGGCGTGCTATTGGTGAAATACACTTCCGGATTCGATTCTGAAGATTGGATGCCGTTGCCGAAATCCCAACTATAGTTTTGTGCTCCGGAACTGTTATTATTGAATTGAACAGTGAGTGGTGCGCATACTTGATCCGGTGCGGCAAAGGTGGCATTTACTGCAGGGAAAACTTCAATCGGAACGGTGAAGGTATCACTACATCCATCGGCACTTACAACTGTTAATAGCACATCATATACAATACTTGAAGAAGTAGAGTTGATGAAAGTATGTGTATGAGTTGTATCGCTGTTGATGGAGGTTTGTCCATCATCATAATCCCAATTGTATTGTGCACCATTGATGGAAAGATTGGTGAGGTCGACGGTAAGCGGACTGCAGCCGGCAGCAATGTTGGTGCTGAATTGGGCCAACGGTCCGGGATTTACAGTGATGATACTTGACGAAGTATCCGCGCATCCGAATGCTGAAGTGGCTATCAATGACACTTCGTATTGGATAGGTGCAACAGTGTTGTTTTCGAAGGTGTGCATTGGAATCGGGAAGGTCGAAGTATTGCCGTCGCCGAAATTCCATAAATAAGTTTGTGCACCTGAGATGTAGGGCATGGTCACGTTCAATGGACCACAACCACTCAGGTTGGAGAGATCAAATGAAAAATCAGGCAATGGATAAACGACCACTGGATGACTTACTGTATCGTTGCAGCCGCCGACATGATAGGCATATAATGTCACATTGTAGGTTTGAACAAATCCTGAAGTATTTTCAAATAGATGCGATGGCGCAACTAAAGTACTTGTGGTGCCATCGCCAAAGTCCCATAAATAGGTGGCCGAGTTTATTGAAGTGTTGTTGAATGAAATTTGATAAGGAGCGCAACCGGGCGGGGTATTATTGTCATCAAAAGCAGCCAATGCTCCAGCATAGACGGTCACATATAATGTATCTGTATTGCCACAACCAAAGGCATTGTATGCAGAACAGGTGATGACATACGTCGT
>JBMOFW010000036.1:0-18548 GCA_049318685.1 Flavobacteriales bacterium | reverse complement strand
CGATGTCACCAGGATCAATTATGCCTCGTTACCCCTGGTTATTTGACAATACCATCAATACCAATATCACGCAGCGGAAATTGGAAGCCATGGTGACTCTAGGTGTTCCATATAGTGAAGCGGAAGTAGCCAACGCCGTAAGCGATCTCGAAAAACAAGCTCAGGCTATTTATGAAGACTTAAAGATAGATGAAAGCAGTTTGTTGGTTGGTGAAGAAGGATTGCAACCGAACCATGAAATCATTGCTTTGATTGCTTATCTCCAACGGTTGGGTCATGACCTAGAAGTGGAGAACAATAAAAATGCTCAACTCACACAAAAGTAATCATGAAATTCATCAATTATCTGGAATCCATTAGTGGTGTAGGCATCTACCCGATGATCGCGATGATCTTGTTTTTAAGCGTTTTTACCTATGCTGTAATCAGTGTAGTGTTTACCAAAAAGGAAACAATTCAGGAACAGAGCAGACTTCCACTGGATGAACAATAAAAAAGCAATCACTATGAAAAAGATATTCAAACCCCTTTTGCCTGCTTTCGTTCTGATGTTAACGTCAGTGGGAACCTTTGCACAAGATGCTGTGCCTGCCGAAGCAGCCCCCTACTCCCCGTACACTGATCCTGTATTTTACGGACTCGCCACGGTGGCCTTGGTGTTGTTGATATTCATTTTGCAATTACAAAAAGTATTTGCCAGTGTAGCAAACAATTATTCTAAAGGTGGCACAGGCACATTGAAAGCCGTATTGGTGCTCGTTGCTGTTTCGCAGTTAAGCGCATCTAGCTATGCCGCTAATGGATCAGGTTTCTTTCACGAAGGATTCGGTTCAAATGCCATTAATGCTTTGATGTTTATTATCCTTGTTGAGGTGGCGATTGTTCTCTACTATGTGCGTCTTCTCCGTCTATTCTTGATGAAAGAAGAAGAAGTACGCGTTGCAAAAGGTGAAGTTGTTCCAGCCAAGCCATCTTTCTGGGAGAAATTCAACAACTCCGTTGCTATCGAAAAAGAAGCGGCTATTATGACCGACCACGATTACGATGGTATCCAAGAGTTGGACAACAGTTTGCCACCTTGGTGGAAATATGGATTCTATTTCACCATCGTTTGGGCAGTTGTTTATTTGGCTTATTTCCATGTGACAAAAAATGGACCTTCTTCGGCGCAGGAATACAAAAATGAATTGGCTCAGGCCGAAATTGAGATGGCCGCTTATCGCGCCAAAGCAGCCAATTTGATCGATGAAACCAATGTCGTTTTGTTGACTGACGCCGCGGATATTGAAAAAGGCAAAGCGATATTTACCGGACAATGTGTGACATGTCATGGTCCTTTAGGGGAAGGTAAAGTTGGTCCGAACCTCACTGACCAATATTGGAAGCACGGTGGCGATATCAAAGACTTGTTTAAGACCATTAAATTGGGTGTACCTGGTACTGGTATGAAATCATGGAAAACTGATTTGAACCCAACAGCCATGGCACAGGTAGCCAGTTATATTTTGACATTGCAAGGAACAAATCCAGCCGGAGCGAAAGCCGCTGAAGGGGAATTGTATACTCCAGCCGGCGCCGCGCCTGCAGCAGCTGACAGCACGGGAGCTGCAGCACCAGCTGACACGACAGGTATCGCAGCGAAATAATTTGTACTACTACTCTCTCACTGACCTTTTTTTAAAATAGAATTCCTAGTCGACTCGGAGATGGCGCCCCGGCCATCTCCGAAAAGACTAAAACATAAAGGTTACCCCATTAAACGGGAACGCAATCTCCAAATATCATGAGTACGGAAGATCACGAATCATTCAGGGACAGTGTATCACACATCGACAAGGAAGGACATCGCGTCTTTTTTCATCCCAAAAAACCAAGCGGCAAACTCTACAATGCACGGTCTATACTGACCTATTTCTACCTCATTGTATTTTTCGGTTTGCCCTTTGTCAAGATCAATGGTGCGCCCTTGTTCTTGTTCAATATTCTCGAAAGAAAATTTATTCTTTTTGGTGTTCATTTCTGGCCACAAGATTTCTTCTTGTTCGTGTTGGGGATGATCATTTTCATCGTTTTCATTGCATTATTTACTGTTATCTATGGTCGCGTTTTCTGCGGATGGGTTTGTCCGCAGACCGTCTTTATGGAAATGGTTTTCCGTCGAATCGAATACCTCATTGAAGGTGACGCGGCACATCAAAAAGCCCTAAACAAAATGGGTTGGACGGGAGAAAAAATTCGCAAGCGCGGATTAAAAATTGCCGTTTTCTATATCATTTCAGTTATGGTTTCCAATACATTCTTGGCCTATATCATTGGAATGGATGATGTATTGAAAATCATGACTGAACCGTTGTCACAACACCTTGTTGGGTTTATCCTTATGTTGATTTTCAGCGGTGTATTCTTCTTTGTATTTTATTGGTTTAGAGAACAAGCGTGTTTGGTTGTGTGCCCTTATGGACGTATGCAAGGCGTGTTGCTTGATAAACATAGTATCGTTGTGGCATATGACCATGTGCGCGGAGAAAAACGTCACAAATTCTCCAAAACACCACCACCCGATGCGGGCGATTGCATCGATTGTCATGAATGTGTGCGTGTTTGCCCTACGGGTATTGACATTCGCAACGGTACTCAGCTCGAGTGTACCAACTGCACTGCTTGTATTGATGCCTGTGATCATATCATGGAGAGCGTCAACAAACCAAAAGGATTGGTTCGTTATGCCAGTGAACACACTATTCAGACGGGCAATCGTTTGCGATGGACACCGCGTATGAAAGCCTACACTGTCTTCTTGTTTATCCTGATCGCAGTAGAAACGTTCTTGTTGGCGACGCGCTCCGACCTCGATATTACTGTAATGCGTGCAAAAGGCACTTTGTTTAACACCGAAGAAGACGGCCGTATCAGCAATATTTACAATGTGCACATCATCAATAAAACAACAGATGATTTGAACTTAGAACTACGGACAAACATACCCGGAAGCGAAATCAAATGGGTTGGTGATAAAAAACCTGCCTTGTCTAATGAGTTGATGGAAGGCACATTCTTCTTGATCTTGCCAAAAGATCAGATTCATCAGATGAAGAATAAATTGATTATCGAATTCTGGTCAGGAGATAAGATGATGGGTAAAACCAAAACCACATTCTTAGGTCCGGCTGGGCATGCACAAACATCAAATACCAAACAACATGAACTGGGGTCTTAAAATCACATTACTTTACCTTGGCTTTGTAGCCATGATTCTCACCTTAGTTTTCAAAGCAAGTGGAGAAAAAGTAGAATTGGTTACAACTGATTATTACGCCAAAGAATTGGTGCATCAAACCAAGATGGATGCTTTGTCACGCGCTTTGCCGTATAAAGAAGAGATCAAAGTGAATGTGACAGCGAATACGATGGAGTTGGCCTTTCCAAATGCAATAATGCCCGAATCCGGAACAATAGGCATTTACAGACCATCTGATGCAGCACAAGATAAAACCATCGCTATAGCGCTTTCTGAGGGCCAACAAGTCATCAACACGACCGGTTGGATGAAAGGATACTATCGCATCAACTTGACATGGATGGCCAAAGGGGTGGAGTACCAATTTGAAGATACATTTTTTATCCCATGATCACGCTGATTATAGCAGCATTGATGTTTGGCCTTGCCACCAGTTTGCACTGCGCCGGCATGTGCGGTCCCTTGATGATGATTGTGCACTCCGGAGGTTCAGGAAAAAACTTGAAATGGTGGATCAATAAAGTGATTTACCATCTTGGCCGGTTGAGCGTTTATGCCGTCTTTGGGCTTATCGTGGGCTTTGTAGGAAAAGGATTTGTAGCCTTCGGATTTCAACAATGGTTAGCCGTAATTTCAGGTGTGGTATTGATTATCATGCTATTTGTGCCCGTTATTGCCAACCGATTGAAATCCGGAGGTAATCTTTTCTTTGGAAAAATTAAATCGAAATTCAGCACGCTGATTCAGCAAAAGAAACCCCACACCTCTTTCTTGCTTGGCGTGATCAATGGTCTTTTACCGTGCGGTCCGGTCTATGCCGCCATGTCGTTGGCATTTGCTACCGGAAGCCCTGCCAAGTCAGCGTTGTTCATGGTGATTTTTGGAATCGGCACAAGCCCTGCATTGTTTGGAGTAGCCTTGTTTGGCAATGCCATTCGTTCGGCGATCAAGCCTAAAAACTTCAATGTAGTCAGAATAGGTTTGACTTTAGTAGCATTGATATTTATACTTCGAGGAGCCAATCTAGGCATACCTTACTTGAGCCCCGAAGTATCAGAACATGGTACAGAACAAAAAATGGATTGCTGCAAACCCAGACACCATCATTAATTGCGCATTCTGATCAATTTCTCTTGATTGAGAATCGTGATCGTGCTACCACTTATTTCAACGATACCTTCTTCACGAAAATCGCTCAACGTACGAATCAACGACTCGGTGGCTGTGCCTACCATATTCGCGAGATCCTCGCGTGAAATGGCCATACTAAAAGGCTTATCAGAGCCATCATGATAGCGTTTTTGAAGCACCAATAAGGCATCTGCCGCACGTTTTCGCACACTGCTATAGGCGAGCGATAATAGACGTTCTTGCTCCTCCGCAATTTTTCCTGTAAGCATGCGCACAAATTGTTGAGACGCGGCAGTGCTTTGGAAAATCAATTTGAAGAAATCCTCTTTTGGAAAAATGACTACTTCGCAATCTTCGAGCGCTTCAGCGGATTCCTGCTGCATGGTATCTTCGAGAAGCGAGATATAGCCAAAAAAATCACCCGGTTGAAGCATTCGTGTAATCAAATCTTTGCCGAGCTCATGACTTTTGAAGGTTTTCGCTTTACCAGAACGCAGTAAATACAACCCGTTGGGAGTATCGCCTTCTGTAAAGATTACATCGCGTTTGCGGAAGGTTTTCACTTGTTGTTTTTCCGCGATTTTCTCTATATCCTTGATTCCGCTAATGCCTTGAAGGATTTCATTTACCCCGTCTTGCGTAGGTTGAATATCGCGACGTGCAGCTTCCAATTTTTTAAACCTACTTTCAATGGCGTTGAGCAATTCTATATCATCAAATGGTTTGGTGATATAGTCATCAGCGCCCATTTCCATGCCTTTTCGCATATCGCTGCGTTCTGCTTTCGCCGTAAGAAAGATGAATGGAATATGGGCTGTTTTATCATTTTTAGAAAGCATATGTAAGGTGCCATAACCATCGAGCACTGGCATCATAATATCGCATATGATCAAGTCTGGAGCTTCTTTAATCGCTTTCTCTATGCCCAGTTTACCATTTTCGGCTGTCAATACTTTGAAGCCAGCGAGCTCGAGAATCTCCGCGGTATTTTCTCTGACTTCAGCGTTATCTTCTATAAGGAGTATTTTTTTCATTCTTCTTCATATTTGGCGGGAAATACTAATGTAAACGTTGTTCCCACATTTTCCTCACTTACGAAATCTATTTTTCCGTTGAGCATCTCCAGGTATTTGAGCACAATGTTGAGCCCGAGTCCCGTGCCTTGGATATTCGCTGCATTTCTGCCCCGAAAGAATCGTTCGAACAAATGTTCTTGATCTTCTTCTGGAATTCCAATTCCTTGGTCCTTAACGCGCACCAACATATCATTTTCTGATACTAAGCAAGTGACTTTAACAGTAGTATGTTCTCCCGAAAATTTCAACGCGTTGGCCACCAAATTGATCAAGATATTCCGGAGCATTTGTTTATCTATGTAATACTCGCTTGGTCCGGCAAATTCAAGTTCGATCTTTTGACCTGATTTAGCGATCGCCTGCAGTTCCGAAACGACATCTTCCAATACTCCTCGGACATCAACTTGAATGTAGTTTGCGCGTACCTTCCCTTCTTCTAATTTTCCAAGCGAAAGGAAATCATTGAGAATTTCGGTGAGGCCTGTTACAGCATTTTTAATACGGGCAATATGCTTTTCGCTTTTGTCTCCTTGATCTGTTTCAATATACTTGGATATAAGCGATGTGGATGAAAGAATAGTCGCCAAAGGTGTTCTGAATTCATGAGAAGCCATGGATATAAACCGGCTTTTCATTTCATTCAATTCCTTTTCTTTCTCGAGGGCATTGGAGAGATCGTCGCGCGATTTTTCTAGTTCGGTTAAGGCTTCCTTTAGCACGAGTGTTCGCTCGGTTACCTTTTTTTCCAAATTTTCATTCAGCGAACGCAACTCGTTGTTGATACGCCTAATCTTCTCTTGTTGTTCGTGTCGATCAGTGATATCAATGATAAATGCTATGACGAATAATCCATCGGCGGTATGGTAGTAACTTAAACTAATTTCAAGTGGAAACATAGCGCCATCCTTTCTTTGCCCACGGAGAATCAGATTCTTGCCCATCGGTCGTTTTGACGGATTGCGCATGTAAGCATTTCTATAATCGATATGTTTTTCAGAAATTTCCTGTGGCACGAGTGCTTCTACTTTTTTACCCTTAAGCTCCTCATCAGTAAATCCAAACATTTGCACACACTTTGGGTTGCAAAGAATAATTTCACCACGTTCATTGGCTATCAAAATACCTTCTGTTACGTGATTGAAAATGGATTCGAAACTGCTTTCTGCTTTTGTGCTCGTGTTGCTCATGACTAAGCAAATGTAATAAGAGGGATGTGGTGTACAACAAAAGCAGGTATAGACTATCGAGTCGAGGTATGGATGACTTTTCGGACTCTTCCTCTCCAAAAAAGAGTCGCAGTCATACCATACCCCTGCCGAAGCAATCCTTTCGAATCGGGAGGATCTCACTCGGGAAAATGAGTCCATTCGAAAAGTAACTCGATAGCTTATGTACTCTCTATCTGAGACAAAGATGTGTAGAATGCAAGATTGAGAAGAATGACCGCTGTCAAGAACAAGTATGATAAAAGTCAGAAAGTAAAAATATTAGACTTTGGTTTTTAGCAACTTACCTATATAATAGATGAGTAAAATACCAATTCCTAAAACGAAGAAAGTGACTGCCAACGGTTTTGTTTTATCATGCCAAAAGAACTCACCAAGCATCCAAGTGGAATTGGCTAGAATCCATAACGTCACGGCGCTGTTGTGAATTAACTCTACTTTATCCTCCTTGCTCTTCCAAGTGAGCCAAATGGCTACGCTGAGTGTGGGGATCACCATGAAGGTCCCCAAGACTTTGATTTCATTTATCCAACAAATATCTTTGAGTAACCAAAGCAGAATGTGGAGGTTTTCGATTTTTCGAAATTGTACCATAAAATCTATTTCAGTTTGTATCTCGCTTGATCTTGATAAAACGTCATGGCGATCAAATCCCAACGGATGAGTCGCGCAAGGAGTTTGGTCAGGACAGGGCGAGGTATGCCCGTTAGTTTGGCGATTTGATTTTGAGAAACTTCACCTAAATCGTTCAGCACGGTGAAAATTTTCTTTTCCTTTTCGGTGTGAAAATACTTTTGTGGACGGTCATGATCATCGCTTTTCCACACATTGAGCATGACTGCAGGCGCAGGAAAATTTTGATCATGATTGCGCAAGAAAGCTTTCCAAGTACCATCTTCTTGTTGAGCCAAAACCGGCCTTTCAACGCTCTGTTCGATGGTCACTTCGAGAAGGGTTTTATTGTCCACCTTCCACGCTTGCACATGAAAATCAATGGGCGGTTTGCAATACATCTTAGCGGCGGCTTCCATCATGTGAAATTCTTCTTCGGCGCGCACACCGGCTACAGCACCATTGTCTTTTACACCAATCAATAGACGGCCACCGTCTGTATTGGCAAAGGCCGATACAGTGCGCGCAATCTTGCGGGCATCATCAATTCGCATTTTAAAATCTTGTTGCTGATGCTCGCCTTCTTCGATGTATTTGAGGACGTAAGACACTGGGCCTATTTGCGAACGTGTTGCGTAGCGCGTATTTGGTGAATGGCACACCCCTCGCATTTACCCTTTTTCGAGAAATACAAATCATAGCCCTTTTTCATTAGAAAAAAAGCAGCCATTATTACAGCAATGCATGTGAGTATTTCTTGCATTAGGTTAAAATTTGAAAGGCTATCCAGGCACCAATGTACGCCATAACGCCCATAAACACCAATTGAATGAGCGGCCATTTCCATGATTTGGTTTCTCGTTTCACAACAGCTAGCGTAGCCATGCATTGCATCGCAAAGACATAAAACACCATCAACGACACACCGCTGGCCACAGTGTAAGTGGCCTGACCCGTATGTGGATTGATTTCGGACTTCATTTTTTCGACCAATTTCTTTTCAGATTCAAAGTCGTCACCTACGGCATAAATAGTTGCTATGGAGCCCACAAACACTTCACGTGCAGCGAACGAGGTTATAAGAGAAATACCTATTTTCCAATCATACCCCAAAGGTTCAATAACCGGTTCAATGCCTTTTCCGAGAATACCGATGTACGAGTTCTCCAATCGAATCGCATTCACTTTATTTTCATATGCGGCCATACTCAAGCTATCCGCCGTTATAGGAGCTTCTATTTGAGCAATGGCTTTTTCCATCCGCTCTGTTGGCCCATAGGATGCCAATGCCCAAAGAACAATCGAAATGGCCAATATGACTTTCCCCGCATCCCAAACAAAAACACGCACTTTCTCCCATAATGAAATGAATACATATTTCATTCGCGGAAGTTTGTAGCCGGGTAATTCGAGCAAAAAGAAACTTCGGTCTTCCGTTTTGATGAGTTTTTTCAAAACAAATGCAACGACTAGTGCAGAGATCAATCCCAATGCATAAAGTCCAAAAAGCACCAATCCTTTCAAATTGAAGAAGCCCAATACTTCGCCATCAGGTATCACCAATGCGATGAGCAAGGTATACACGGGAATCCGTGCAGAGCAACTCATCAATGGCGCCACTAAAATGGTAATCAATCGGTCCTTCCATGAGTTGATATTGCGAGTGGCCATCACTCCGGGAATTGCGCACGCCACGCTACTCATCATGGGCACAACACTTTTGCCATTCAATCCAAATGGTCGAACAAGCCGATCCATAATGAACACAACACGGGCCATATAGCCGGTTTCTTCCAAAATAGTAATGAAGAAAAAAAGCAACGCAATTTGAGGTACAAACACCACCACTCCACCTATACCTGGAATCACCCCTTCGGCGACGAGATTCGTAAACACACCTTCCGGCATCGAAGCTTTCACTGATTGACTGAATTGACCAAAAACCCCGTCGATGAGGTCCATCGGAATAGAAGCCAAATTGAATATGACCTGAAAAATCAGGAGCAAGAGTGCGACAAATATGGCATATCCGGCTATTGGATGCACCAATATTCGATCCAGTTTCGATGTGAATGGATCTGTATTTTTCAATGGATTTTGGCGAAGTACCTGAACCAACCCGGATCGAATTTTCGAATATCTCTTTTGTGCATCATTGGCCTGGGCCATCATATCCGGTATAATGTCTTCCAAATGGCTATTGACAAATTCCGGATGGGAATTCGATAAATTGAAATGAAGAATGACACTTTTCAAACTTTCTAATCCCTCACCTGTTCGCCCATTTATTTTCACAATCGGCACTCCATTGAACATGGCGGAGAGTGCTTGAATATTGATTTCAATGCCTCTTTTTTCGGCCACATCATTCATCGATAACAACATGACCACAGGGATTTTCAGGTCATAGAGTTGGGAAAATAAAAGGAGATTTCGTTCGAGATTCGAGGCATCCACCACTACGAGCAAGACTTCAGGAAAATCGGGTTCGTCTTTTTTCGTCAAGACCTTAAACACCACTTTTTCGTCTCCAGAACGGGGAAAAACACTGTAGGTGCCCGGTAAATCAATGACTTCGCATTTGTGATCAGGGGTCAATTGAAGCTCCCCAGTTTTCTTATCGACTGTTACTCCCGGGAAATTACCCACTTGTTGGTTTAATCCCGTTAATAGATTGAAAACGGACGTTTTTCCTGTATTCGGATTACCAATAAGAGCAATTCTATGAGGTTTCATAAACACGGTCGGTTACGACTCGATCTCGATGAGATCCGCTTCTTCCTTGCGCAAAGAAAGGACATATCCTTCAACATCGACAGCCATCGGGTCGCCGAAAGGAGCGGTGAATAGGACTTTAACATGTTTACCTTGAAATAAGCCCATCTCGATCATTTTAGCATAAAGCGCGCCCTTAGCGACTTGGGTCACCACTCCACCCTGACCGGGATGATATTGAGAGAGATTATTCTTCATGCTTCCTAAATAGTACCACAAAGAAACACTATTCGGACAGAATCTAAATACCTTGTTTGTGGTATTCTTTAGAATTCAAAGCGCGTAGGTTCTCCACCTACGGAGATTGATCTATTGCCGTAGCCAAAGAGCTTTTCTGTAGTGCCATCGGTAAACTCAAGGATAAGAATTGGACTAAAGACCCACGTGTCAGGTGCGTCGCCCTCTATTTCCACAGTAAAGTATCCTTTTTTCAAATCGCGTTTGTAAAGAATGCCTTGCCATTGCAATTCAAAAGGACCGTTGTAAGGTGTTTTACCAGAAAATTCAACATTTTCCCCTTCAGAAAGACAAGCCACTTCTTTTCCACCCATATCATGCAAGCGAACCGTGGCCAATGTGCCTTTGGCTTTGGCATCTCCATCGTTGGGATTGAAATAGGTGATTTTTGCCTTTGACAACAAAATTCGCTGTACATTGACTTCAACACGTTGACTCACAGTGCCAGCTGCATTGGTTGCCGAAAGTTCAAAAACAATGGAATCAATTGGCGACATATACAATTGCCAAATCCGATCTTTTACTCCGATGCCCTCGTTGACAAAAACATCTTTTGCGCCGAGCACTTCCCAAGTCAGCGCGATACGTTCGCCTTCAATGATATTCTTTTCTGAGCTAAAGAACTGTCGAATAAATGGCTTGGGCTGAACAATGGCAGACAAGGAAGTGGTCCAACTTTCTTTGCCGACAACAACTTTCATTGACACCATTTCATCGTTTGTGCGACCTAAACGTTGAAAAGTAAAGTCTTCCGCTAATCTCGTCTTCTTCGGCTTTCCATTGGATCTATAGAATACCAGAGGATAGACCGGCAATACATTGTCTGTCCCAATTATTATCGTACTTAATTTGACTTTTTTCTCTCCTGTATTGCGCATTCCGAGAAGAAATTCGTGTTGATCGGCAGTTCGGCAAATCACGACTTGCACGTCGTCTAAGGCCAGATAACTTTCTACTTTATTCGTTATTTGTGTTAGATGCTTTTTCAGATATTCATTGAGCTTCCTTTTAAATTTAGGTTGTTGCTCTGAATAAAAATCAAATTCGCGTTTGAGTCTATCTAGGCCTTTCTTGTTGGCTTCTAAATCAAATTGGTCCAACAAGCTATCCAGACTCACACCGATGCGATACATGTAATGCTCGGTATAGGGATAGTCAGCCGAAACAGCATTAAACCAAATAGCAAATGATTCGGCACGCAAAGAATCACTGACCTCCGCGCGGAGATCAAACAAATCCAAGACAGAAGAGCGCACCACAATGGCTGATGCATACACCGACAAGGATAGAGTCAGGAGAAGAACAATCAGCTTTTTCATTGCTAGAATTTTAATTTCAAAACGAAGGTATAATTTTTTCCGTCAGATGCCCAAATGCCAGGCCCAGGATACATTTGAGGCCGCTTGGTGTAGAAAATTTCATCCATGAAATTAATTGGAGACTCCTAAAAACGGATTTCGGATCACGTGTTTAGATCCGTAGTATTGATAATAAACAATCAAGAGCATGGGTAAAATGTAATCGCCCATGCGTTCTATTGTTTCAAAAATTTCTTTTGGATGACCCGCAATGGGGTGAATGAGTTCTGTAACCAATTTGTAAGCGAATACAAACCACATCAAGAGAATGGATCCGCGACTCATGCACACGGCCGCGCCTAGAAGCATTTCAAACAGTCCAAATCCGCGCATATAGATGCCAGTAGGATCGACGCCCAAGAAGTTGAAATGTTTGATCAGCACTGGATGGTCATTGAAGAAAGCAAGTCCACCATGACCAATTAGAAGTAAAGCTAGACTCAATCGCAACACAAATTCAAAAGAGACATGTGTTGTCGTTAGTTTCAAATCAGAAGGTAGCAATGTTTTTTTCCAATGGCCACTTTGACTGATTCTTCCAGTAATCCAGAGAAAAGCCAAAGGAATACCGTAATTGCCGGCGCGCTCGAAGAACTCCGACATCCCTAAGCCAGCTGCTGGACGCAGCGCGGCGGTAAAAATGGTCCATATTGTGGCCCACAAAAGCAATGCTCGTGTTGGGCGATAAAAAGCAAGAATACCAACTGTAATATCCATAAGTCCGACAATCGGCATCATCGGCCAGGAATAGCTTTCAGGAATGTAAAAGACTTTGAAAAAAGTCAACCAACCCGCTTTGAGCATTAGCCCCCAAGCACCGTGGCCCACAAAACATCCGAGCACACCAAACCGGAGAAGAAAGAACACTCTTTCCTCAATGGAATATTCCGAGTTGAATGGATTAAGCCAATATGTGGTTGGTGAAGTATTCATAAAGAAAACTCCCACTTCATGCCATAGCATGAAGTGGGAGCATCAGTATTATTGAGTTACGGTAATTTGGAAAGATGCACTTTCCTTTTTACTGTGAAGCACCACAAAGTAGTTGCCTGCGGCAATGCCTTCTGTGCTCACAACCACTTGGTTGCCCAATTGATTGCGAATGGGTAGGTTGGAGATCAATTTACCTTGGATATCCAGCACTGCTATCGTTAGGTCGGCAGGAATTTCTGTCATGGTAATGGTCAAATCCATACCAGACTTCACCGGATTCGGGTAAATAGATGAGGTTTCAATTACACCAAATTCATCCACTCCAGTTGTCAAAAGAATAGAGAATTTATTGGCGTTTGGACTTCCGTTTTGAATGTTGGTTGAAGGATCAGTAGCCGATTCTACGGTCACGTCAACGTTCTGTGCATATACATCCACATCATTAACGTTGTAAACAGCGCGGAAGGTCGTTTCATTGATCCAAGAACTTGCGCCGCCATTATACGAAATCGCTCCGGCTACATCTTCGATTGGGAAAGTGACAACAGGCGTACTTGTAGATGCCATTGGTTGATTGTACACGATATCCAAGTAGAACGTAGCTGTTCCTATATCGCTTACCGTAATGGCGGATGCGCTAGGAACAACGTACAATACTGTTGGTTCGAAGGTATCGATATCCAAAAGCATTTCGAGGTTCACTTCTTCACTGATATTGTTTCCACCCAAATCATAGGCTGAAATAACTGCTGTTTGAACATCAAAAATTTCTGAGTCAAAATCCACCAAATCAAATACCGCAGTAAACGATTGATCGTCATTCCAAGAACTGGCTGTTGTGTTCAACACGAGGTCGCCTGCCACATCTTCAGAGAATGTAAATTCCGGCATGATTGATTCGTTCATTTGATCGTCGAATTCAACCGTGAAAGAAACGGCTTCCGAAGCCACATCTGCATCCAAGAGCAAGTTGTCAGACGTAGAGAACAACGTAACGGCAGGCACTTGTGTATCAATATCGAAAGGATTTGAATTGGTATAGGCTACTTGATTATTTCCAAACAGGTCTTTCGCACTGATATTGATTTGCGAAGTGATGAACGTTACTTCTTCTACGCTGCTCAACACATCGTAGATCCATTGATACGTATTTTCATTCAACCAGCCTTCGCTCGACAAGGCCAATGTATTGGCAATGCTTCCGCCGGCAAACGTAATTTGCGCATCAATCGCGTTGTCCATGTTTTCAGAATAAACGGCTTGAATAGTAAATTGACCACCAATCATCGAAGCATTCACTAAAGCTCCGCTCGTATTAAATGTACTTACCATTGGATTTTCGGTATCTACGTCCAACATGTCTGTGGCTGAGAATACGTCCTGTGTATTGCCTAAAATATCCTGTGCATTTACAACATCAACAGTTGCATCCAAAGCGGTCACGTTAGCATCACTAAGATCAAACACAGCGTTGAATTCGGTGGTTGAGTTCCAAGATGAAAGTGACTCATTGAATACCACACCTGCGATGCCAGTGCCATTGAGGGTAATCGTTGGAATAACAGCCGTATTCATTTCTTCATCAAAGTTGATGGTGAAATTCGTTTGACCTAAAGCGGTAGTCAAATCCGCAATGATGTTATTGGCAAATTCTGCATTGAGCACAGAAGGATTTTGTGTATCCAAATCGAAGAGCACTGCGTTCGCTGGAATAACTTCTACTCCATCTACATTCAATGCATCTTCTACTTTTCCAACAACATTGGCAAACTCTTCATTTGAATCGTTGATGGTATAGTTGAATTGGTATGTGGTCGAATTCAACCATTCGCCGCCTACATAAGACAGCGCACTTGATAGATCAACATTCGGGAAAACGAGTGTCGGTATGGAGTTCATATCCATCATCAAGGAGAAATTGGCCGTTACGGTCAGCGTATTGCCCACTTCAGCATCGTTGATTACATCCAAGTTGGATGTCAAAGCGGTAATGTGCGGAGTACCGTGCATGAATGATGATGCATAATCAAAGGCTTGTGGACCGATGATACGTCCTACACGACGGCCGGGAATATCGTCTTGCGGTGGGTGCAAACCGCCATAAATGCGTGAAAGGGAGCATTGGTCTGCAGCGTCGGCATATTTGGCCCATTGCAATGAAATGGTTTGTGAAGGACCGGATGAAGCAGCCAAATAACCGGGATTGGCTACAAACTCACCCAAACCACCTGGATAGTATTCGCTACCAGTAATTCGAGTAAGTACTTCTGCCGCTGCACGTGAATAGGTTGAGTGACCCGAATAATAACCTGGGAAAGGAGGTGTCACAAAGGTGCGACGTTGGAAAGTCCACCACCTTTCACCGAGAATCCAACCCACACCATCCATTCCTGTAGCAGCTACAGGACCTCTAAACGTGTAGAGTTTTACCTTACCAACATTTTCGTTATTTGCACCAGCCAGTTCGTCGCCTTCTTGAACGACTTCAATATAGCCAGGGACAAGTGGAATTCCAGCAGGATCATAGTTCGGAGCATTGATATCGCTACATTGTCCATGATCGATCATATAGCGGATCGCCATCACTGGACGCGTGCTATCGTAATATCCTTTTTCCCCCCAACAAGCTACGGCCACGTCGTGAATGGCGCCTCCCAAAGCGAGGTAAGAACGAACATCAAACTCCAAAGCATCAATTAAATCACCTTGACCTTCCCAACGGCGTTCAAAAAGAGGGTGGGTAATGATACTGTTGATATTCTTGAACCAGTGACCAGGCGGAGTTTCTGAATTCGGACCATCCGCCCAATATTCAGACAAAACACGTGAATAATCTGCACGAGGTACAATTTGTTCGGCATATGGCGATCCGGTAATTGGGTTTATATCATAACCGGTACCGATCTCACCACCTTCAAATTCGTTATAAAACGCTTTGTATTCCTCGAATGTCACTGGGAATGCGTCTGTATCAACATTACCAATTGAATTTGGTGAAATATCTTTCAATACCCCATCAGCAGTATCGTGGAAAGAGTGCCAAATCGCAACAACTGCAAAGCCCCAACGGAAGAAATCTTCATCCCACTGACGCTCAACTGCCGAGGTTGTATCCAACATCGGAGGTGCACCTTGATCAAGGTACACTTTCCAATCATAACCATCACGTTGGAAAATTTGATATTGA
Source organism: Flavobacteriales bacterium (assembly GCA_049318685.1). GTDB lineage: Bacteria > Bacteroidota > Bacteroidia > Flavobacteriales_D > Sanyastnellaceae > JAIXWP01. Next base: position 2,775 of record JBMOFW010000036.1, on the reverse strand, counting down.
TCTTCTGTTAAAGAGAATGGCGTAACGCGTCCCCATTCAGCAGATAAGGCTGGAGAGCCATTGGCTACGGGCAAACCATTCTGATCGAGTGAAGTGGTCAAAGACAATGGCTGCCAACGGTTACCATCATATTGCAAAGGGTTTCCGGGTTGTTCCATGAACAAATTGCCATTCACCGTTTGGTAATAGAGATTGGCGTAGTTGTTTTGTTGATTCGAGCCATCTTGCAAACCATACTCTTGCATACGCATGGCGAGATAGTTGCCAAATTTTGCGGGGTCACCATCACTGTAGTCTGTGCTGGTGATCGATGGGTCGTAACCCAATTCAGTCATCAATCCATTTACATAACCGGACATGAAAGTCACCCAGTTATTGGCTGGAGCACCACTCGGTGTTGGTGCAAATGGCTGGTATCTGTCCGTAAGAAAACGATACATAGCATAGCTCAAAGCCTTTTCTTGAGCTGCTTGCACATCTTCATTGAGCATCACACCGTCAAAGGGGCAATAAAAATCACCCAAGGTCTTGCCCAAGAAAACCGTATTGGCATCATCGTCATACGCTGCCCAAGCATCGTACATGATAATGGCTGAATGGTAGAGATTGCGGGCTTGAACTGTTGGGCGCGCAGCATCTTTTCGGATGCAACTCAGTTGGACTTCGCTCCAGCGCATGGCCACACTTTCCTCTTGTGAAAAACAGAATTGAGAAGAAAGTAAGACGCAGGCTAAAACAAACAATCGAATACAACCAACAGATTTTGTTGTAGGGATTTTGATCATTATGGATTAGGTTTTGTTGTTGTTAGTACGACAAAAGTATGTAAAGTTTACATTTATCACAAAATTATAACAAAAACTTATATCTTACTGAGAACCAACGTAATCTTATTAAAATCCGCCGCGGCATTGACCACTTTAGCAAAATCAGTATACCCTGAAATTGGGATTTCGAGTGCATTGTATGACTCCGTAATATTGATTATCAGCTTATTTCCTTCAATTTTATAATTTGAGGTAAAGTATGCCTGATCTTTTTCATTACTGTCTTTTACGTGCGTGTCTTTCACCAAAGCATCCAACCCCTCAAGCTTGTATCCATCAGGGATCTCTACTGTAATCACACGATCATAATAATGTGCTGTTTCGATATCAATGCCCATTTGGCGAGGTTTGGTATTGTACAATTCGCTTTGTTGACCAATAACCTCTCCTATTTTGAGTAAGATCTTTTCCCCTGCAAATTCGAGAAGATCCGGTCCAGTGATGGTAGCTGTCAATTCAAGCGGGGCATTGTATTCTTTTTGGTTTGAAAGATCATAGTTGGCAGCTTTGATATTTTCCACTTTGGAATTGTCAAAATTGCCTTTAATGAAGTTTTCCAAAAATTCGGTACGCTCTTCATCCGTTGCGAAATAACACAGACTGCGAATCCCCAGCTCTGCGAAACCGCTGTACGATTTGAAGTAATCCTCTACCGTCGACTGCTTGTCGTCTGCGAAACGAACGGTAAATCTTTCCTTCATCACGCTAGAATCGTATGGGTTTGCAGGAATTGGTTTAATACTCGAAACGCCACTTATAGCACCGCTCAAGTCAACTAATTTGATCCGCACGGCATCTTGACCCAGAAACTCGCTATCAATAATAGGTGATCTCATGGTGATACTCCCAGGGTCTACGTATTGTTTGGTATTAGGAAAATAGAAAAGCACATCAGTAAAGCCGAAATCTGAAGGAAAATCTTTGTCGAATTTGCGCTGACTGCGTTTGCAGGTCACCACCATTTCGCAGGGAATCCCCAATTCATAATATGTCAAAAACATGAGTCGGTTGAATCCAAAATGATTGACCACTTTTGACTTCAAAGCATCAGTAGCATCATCTGACGCGCTAACCCCTCCGTCAATACCGATATTTTTCTTTAAATAATCTTCTACAGCAAAAATCTTTTCTTGCTCGGTGGCCAGTGCATCAAACTTTTGTTGCTTGATAAACTTCTTGAGACCGCTCTTCGACTTTTCGTAAGCTGCCCAATTATTGTCAAAATAATTGATACCACGGTCGGCCCAATTTAGACCTACATAGTTTGTTCCTTCGATATTATCCAAAGTGTGATCCAAGCGAACCACACGTGCATCCACATGACAATATTCTTCGTCTTGGATAGCAGGAGAATTCATCATCAGCGAATAAATAATCCGGCGTCCGCCTTCTACCTTTTCTTCAATGGGTATTTCCGCATTGTACACTTTATATTTCAGCTTCACCACTTCGGGCACTACAATGCAGACAAGACTTTCTAGTGAAGGAACCTCATCTTGCAAATCATGTGAACCAACAATATCAAAATCAACTGGAAGCACGACTATACTTTCGATCATGCAACCTTCTGTAACCCCTTCCAGGGCCATCAGACGATACTTAACACTTTCTTCTTCTACTATACTGGTGGAGGTATTATCTCCGGTGAAGACCACTTTCCCGTTGACAATCACGCGCGCATCAATTCGAGCCGGGCTATTCAATCCATAGAAAGGAATATAAATTTTATTGAACTCTTCCACCGCGCGAACGTCATTGATTTGACGCAAGGTGTGCAACAAGATGAATTTTCCTGTTTGAGGCCCTTCACCGAAAATATATTCAACGTAGGTTCTATCCCAAATAAGACTCGAGTGAAAACCGGTTGTATCCATTTTTTGAGATGAAAGTGCATCATCATCGAAAGGATAATCAAACATATTAAAGCTCGAATTCTGGGCTACGCTTT
>JBMOFW010000035.1:0-18700 GCA_049318685.1 Flavobacteriales bacterium | reverse complement strand
TTCTTCATCACAAGATCCGAGCAGCACCAATGGCTTCGGCCCTTTTGTGCCGGGATATATTATTGTTCCTTACAACGATCTCAACGCCATTGAAGAGGCCTTCAAAGCAGAACCCAACATTGCAGGGTTTATGTTTGAGCCAATTCAAGGAGAAGCAGGCGTAGTTGTACCACACGAAGGATACATTCAGGGGGTACGTGATCTCTGCACAAAGTACAACGTGCTGATGATTGCCGACGAAGTGCAAACCGGACTCGCGCGCACAGGACGCATGCTTGCTTGTGATCATGAAAATGTAAAACCGGATATCCTTATCCTCGGAAAAGCATTGTCTGGCGGAGTGTTGCCCGTTTCTGCTGTTTTGGCCGACAACGAAATCATGCTCACCATCAAACCGGGTGAACACGGATCAACTTATGGTGGCAATCCTCTCGCCTGTGCCGTAGCGATGGAAGCCTTGCAAGTATTGAAGGATGAAAAGCTCACGGAAAATGCGGAAAACCTCGGTCAACTCTTCCGCGACGAGATGAATAAATTGAAGGAAAAAACCCAACTAGTGACCCTCGTGCGCGGTAAAGGACTTTTGAACGCCGTGGTCATCAACGATACCGAAGACAGCCATACAGCATGGGATATTTGCGTGAAATTGGCTGAAAACGGATTGCTCGCTAAGCCAACGCATGGCAATATTATCCGCTTCGCACCTCCACTCACCATCACCAAGGATGAATTGATGGAGTGCGTTCACATCATTTCGGAAACGATTATGAAATTCTAAGCAATGCCTTCAATCACGTCGTATTTGGTGATGATGTGATGTTTGCCATTGTTGAGTTTGACCAATACCGCAGGGGTGTCGCGATTAATCAATTTCGACACGTCTGCAATACCCGTGTTTTCATCAACCACTGGGAACGGAGCACCCATCACTTCTTCAATTTTTTTGTCGAGCAATCTGGGGTCTTCCACCAACAACTGAAACACTTTGCTTTCATCAATTGAACCAGCGAATGCATCGTCTTTGATCACCGGAATCTGAGTGATATTGAATTTCTTCATTTTGGCCACAGCGTGACTAACCAATTCGCCCGAACCAACGGTCACGAGTGGTGCATCGATGTGTTCGCTGATCAAATCGCGGGCTGTTTTGCGCTCCACCTCGAGGAATCCGCGGTCGCGCATCCATTCATCGTTAAACATTTTTCCAAGATAACGCGTTCCATGATCGTGAAAAATCACGACCACTACATCGTCTTCTTTGAAACGGTCTTTCATTTGCATGATTCCCGCCATGGCACTTCCTGCGCTATTTCCAACAAAAATACCTTCCTCCCGAGCGATCATTCGGGTGTAAATAGCAGCATCTTTATCGGTCACTTTTTCAAAATGATCGATCAATGAAAAATCAACATTTTGAGGCAAGAAATCCTCACCGATGCCTTCGGTGATGTAAGGGTAAATCTCATTCTTATCAAACTCCCCAGTCTCTTTATATTTCTTGAATACAGAACCATAGGTGTCGATACCAAGCACTTGAATATTCGGATTTTTCTCCTTCAAGAATCGCGCAGTTCCGCTGATGGTTCCTCCTGTTCCAACACCCACGACGAGATGCGTGATTTTGCCTTCAGTTTGTTCCCAAATCTCCGGACCGGTAGTCTCATAGTGAGCCTGAGCATTGCTGGGATTGTCGTACTGATTCGGCTTCCAACTATTAGGCACTTCTTTTTCTAAACGTGATGACACACTGTAATATGATCGCGGATCTTCTGGGTCAACATTCGTTGGACAAACAATAACCTCCGCACCGAAAGCACGCAACGCATCGAACTTTTCTTTCGACTGTTTATCCGTTGACGTGAAAATACATTTGTATCCTTTTATCACCGCAGCGATCGCTAAGCCCATTCCGGTATTGCCACTGGTTCCTTCAATAATCGTGGCTCCCGGCTTCAATCGACCATCATTCTCCGCGTCCTCAATCATCTTCAATGCCATGCGATCTTTAATAGAATTGCCGGGATTGAAGGTCTCCACTTTTGCCAAAAACAATCCGGGAATGTCTTTAGTCATGTTGTTGATCTTCACCATCGGCGTATTGCCAATGGTCTCCAATATATTTTGTGCGTACTTCATGTCTTAATAATGATATGCAAAAGTAAGGTTTTGAAATTAATTGAATCGGATGGAACGAATAGGTGAAATGCGACTCACATATTTGGCCGGAAGCATCATCGCAATCAAGCAAATGACTATGGTAAACGCATCTAACATCAAAAACCAACTCCACTCCAAACTGATGGGCACCGTGCTGACATAATAGTTTTCGGGATTGAGCGGAATAAACTTAAACTTCCATTGCAGCGCGGCTATGCCAATTCCAATAATATTTCCATAAAGAATTCCTCTTCCAATAATGAAAGCGGAATTGATGAGGAAAATACGCACGATGGGTCTATCCGGACTTCCGAGCGCCTTGAGCGTTCCAATCATCTGCTGTCTTTCCAAAATAATAATGAGCAATGCACTGGTCATGTTCACTATAGAAATCACAATCATCAAGACAATGATGATAATCACATTGATGTCGAGCATAGCCAACCAAGAGAAAATTTCTGGACTTCGGTCGGTCACTTTGTGCGTTTGCAAGTCAAAGGGCAGTGACTTGAATATACGATCGTCAGCATCCAACAATTTTTGATAGTCATTGATTAAGACTTCATACCCTCCAATGTATTTGGACTGACTCCCTCCACTTGTTCTGGTTTTCACAAGGAAGGAACCGTCATTTTTTATTTCATCAAAATCAATAGTGGCAAAGGCAGTATCTGAAGCCGTGCCCGACAAATCGCGCACCACAACATAGAAAGAAGTATCTGCAGTGGCTTGAAGATAATGCGGTCCTTCATCTGTCCATCCAGGAATGCTCCAATTGTATCTGAAATTGCCATCCCCACCAAATGCCAACGCACCTACTGGGATCATTCCAAATTGGCTCACTGTATCCACGAGCAATTGCGCTTCTAATCCCCAGCCACTCAATTTTTGCACATGACTTATCGGTGCAATAATATATTGTGCGTCGTAATCTTCAAGTCCCGTATTATACAGGCCAACGATTCGAAAATTCCGTTGTCTCGCATCATTTTGATCGTTGACAAAATACACACTTACTTTATCGTGCAGCTTAAGTTTTAAGCGATTGGCAATGTGTGTGGAAATAATCACGACATCCGCTTTTGAACTATCATCTGGCCACACTTCGCCTTCCGTTAAAACGGATTGAAGAAATTTCCAATCATAATCATTCCCTACCCCTTTAATCACAACGCCTTGTAACCCTTCTCTCGACTCGATAATGCCCGGTTTGGTCGCGAATACTTGCACATGACTCACGTCTTGCACTTTTTTCAATGAATCATAGACCGCTTGACTAAACTCAAGGCGTTGGGAATCTTTGCTGATATTATCGCGATTGGAGACTACCTGAAAGTGACTGCCAAAGCCAATGACCATTTGGCGTACTTCTTTTTGAAATCCCTTTACAATGGCGACAGATAGCATCATTAATGCTATTCCCACAGCGATACCGATGGTGGCAATCCGCACGATGGGGCGCGAAATCTGCTTCTGATCATCAGAGCGCAGCATTCGTTTTGATATGAAAGAAGAAAAGCTCAGGTTATCCTTTTTATTTCGTTGGTAAATGTAGTCAGGCGCAATTGTTGAATAGCCGAATGTTTTACAAATTTGTTGTATGAAATACTTAGTGATTTTGCTTTCGCTTTTTGCGTGTGCCATGACCCCGCCAAGGCCCACGCCCATGACGACACCCTCGGCAAATGAGGAAATCATAGTCGGTGCTGCGCGGACGAAGGTCTATTTCATTCATTTAAAAAACAAGCGGGTGGCGGTGGTAGCCAATGCCACGAGCACCATCGGCACAACACATCTCGTTGATTCGTTGCTAGGTGCCGGCATCAACGTCGTCAAGGTTTTCGCTCCGGAACACGGATTCCGCGGAAATCATGGGGCGGGCGATAAAGTAAATGATGAACGTGATGCGAAAACAGGCTTACCATTGGTGTCGCTTTATGGTAAAAACAAAAAGCCTTCAGCAGAAATGCTCCAAGATGTAGATGTAATCGTTTTCGATATTCAAGATGTGGGTGCCCGATTTTACACCTATATCAGCACCATGCACTACGTCATGGAGGCAGCGAATGAAAATGGCAAAGAACTGATCATTCTCGATCGCCCCAATCCGAATGGACATTATGTAGATGGCCCTGTTTTGGAGAAAAAGTTTACCTCCTTCGTGGGTATGCACCCTATTCCTATAGTTCATGGACTAACTGTAGGCGAATTGGCCCTGATGATTGTGGGTGAAAAATGGATTGCGAATAGCGAAAATCTAAAATTGTCCGTATTTCCGGTGGTCAACTACGCGCATAACGACTTTTATGCTCTTCCTATAGCGCCTTCTCCGAATTTGCCCACAATGAGCGCCATCTATGCCTATCCTTCACTTTGCTTATTTGAAGGCACCATGGTGAGTGTTGGGCGAGGAACGGACAAACCATTTCAATGCTTTGGCTTTCCTGCGCATAAAAACGGTATTTACAGCTTTACCCCACAAGATATTTCTGGAGTAGTAAACAATCCTCCATATGAAGGACAACTTTGTCAGGGACACTTGGTGGATACATTTAGCGATTACTATTTTCAAAATCATGGGGAAATCTACCTTAGTTGGCTGATATCCATGTATCAAGACTCCGGAAAAGGAGACGCTTTCTTTACCGAAGCCGCCTTTTTTGACAAACTCGCCGGTACCGACAAGCTGCGCAAAGACCTATTGGCCGGCAAAAACGAAGACTACATTCGCAAGAGTTGGGAATCCGACCTTTCCGCATATAAATTACTTCGCAAGAAATACCTATTGTACACCGATTTCGAATAAAATGCGTATTTTCGAAGTCCTTTAGTAATGACCAAACCTATGAAGTCCGTTTTTAAGCTGTTTTTATTCGCTGTTTTGACCACGATGGTGGCGTCATCTTGCAAAAAAACCGCTGACTATGTAGCACCTGTTTATGCTTGCGGTTGCGGCAATTTCACTTGGAAAGGTGCCAATGTGCAGTTGCTTGATGCCAATTACATTGAGTCGGATCCAGAAGAAGTATTGAGTCGTCGCTACTACATTACGGCGAGTGTCAAGTCTGAATTGGAAGAACAGCCACATAGTATTAATTTTTGGATTGAAATTCCCAATGTAGAAGAAGGCGCATTCCAATTGGACGAGGACACCTTTGAATTTACAGCTCTTGCTCATGAAGTGAACGACAACGATGAGTTTTTCCCTTTGCGCGAATTTGTTCCGATCGAAGGGGTAGTCACTGTCAATCCAGCCTTCCTAGGTGGACCGGAAACAGTGAGTTTCAATTTGATTATGCGCGAATGGTATGATGAAGACCTTGTTGGCGTTCAGTTCGGATTTACGGGCAGTTTCACTGTAAATGTCGCTTTGTAGTAACCTTTTGAATTGTCGTGTCGTACAAGCAACTTAGCCATTCTATACTACTATGCTAGTGAACGTCATACTTACACTTTACACCAGTTTGATGCTGTTGCTGTCACCAGTAACAGACCCCATCAAACAAGTGATGCGCAAACATCCCAATGGGAAGCCGTATGTTGTAATCTATTTTGACAACGCCACCCACGAAATGGTCAAAGAAGAGGTATTCTTCGCCAATGGAAACCTCCAATGGACAGGTACCTACAAAAACGAAATGGAGAATGGCGTGTGGAAGTATTACTACGAAAATGGGAAGCTCAAATCAGAGCAAAACTATACCAATGGAAAAGAAGATGGTATCTGTACGGACTATGATGCCAATGGTAAAAAAATCAAAGAATCACACTACAGCAAAGGCAAATTGATCAAAGAGATCAAATTTTAAATATTGACTTTAACCAACTGCGAATCGGCGATCAAGAAAACTTGGTCGCCTTTTTTTGGCTTTATTCTAACCCATCCGGTAAACTCCCCGAATGCCGGCATGATCGCATGATCCGGCGCAAAATAAAAACAGGGCAATGTCACAGTTTGCTTTGCTGGCCCCAACATGCGCACCCCCGGATGAATATGACCTGAAATCGAGTAATAGGCCGTTTCATTTTCCGATTTTTCATGCTCAAACAATATTCCATCGATAAGCTTTTGCTCCACTACCGAAAAAGAAGCCGCTGAATATTTCTCCTTTTCCAAAATATCGTGATTGCCTCGAATCAAGGTGCGGTGAATGTGTGGATATTGATCCAGAAAATCTATGAATTCATCCCATTCAGTGTTGTACCGACTATGCGATAAATCGCCAAGAAAGAGTATCTCCTCCACAATACATTGCTCTAACACTTCGACGAGTCGCCAATAATTATTTTTGGATAAATGACCGGGTATCGCAATACCACTTGCTCGAAAATGCCCAGCTTTTCCGACATGGATATCTGATACAATTAATAGCCGATGTGCAGGCCAATACATGACCTTTTGTGGAAAAATCCGGAAAAGATGACCTCGAATTTCAACCTCGTTTTCCACTTATTAATCTGTGATTCCTTTTCGCTCTTTTACGTTGCGCAAACGAACATTAAGCAACTCGACAATCATCGAAAAAGCCAATGCGATATACGCATATGTTTTGATATCCACTCCTTCTGGCAAATGAAGAATATGGGCATCCTCGAGTGCTTCTAGAGTTAATATCAATCCGATTACCACTAAAAAAGTCAAAGCCAACATTTTAATCGTCGGATATTTCTCAATAAAATTGCTGACATAGGGTGCAAAAAGCAACATCACGATCATCGCCACAATCACAGCCATCACCATGACTGGAATGTGATTACTCAATCCAACGGCTGTAATAATCGAATCGAATGAGAAAACAATATCTATAAACGTAATCTGCAGAATAGCTTGCCCCATAGTTAACTGGCGTGACTTAGCCGATTCCTCTTTATCCGCAATTTTGAATTTGTGATAAATCTCCGAGGTGGTTTTGATAATCAGAAACATACCACCCGCAAACAAAATCAAACCGCGACCTGTCACTGGAAATGGCCCTAAATGAAAGAATGGGTCGGTCAACTGGGTAATAAATGAAATGGTAGAAAGCAAGATAATTCGCACTACCAGCGCCATGGTCAAACCGATAAAACGCGCACGAGCTTGTTCCTTTTTGCTACTGATATAACCACATATAATGGCGATGAAAATAATATTATCAATCCCTAGTACTATTTCCATCACGATCAACGTGAAGAGATCTATGATTCCGGAAACGGACTCAAAGGGAAGTAAAAAGTCGTGCATAGCTTATTGAATAGGCGTCAAAGATAATTGATGCCGAGCAAAAAAAATCGCCCCTCTTTTGGAGAGGGGCGATCTTTTGTAATTTCTTCATTTTAAAACTCACCACTTGTCCTTTTGACGCTGGTGTCGCCGGCAGGCGCTATTTGCGGCTTCGTGGTATCCTGAGGCACAGGCTGAGGTCCAGGTCTATCCGGACGTTGCGGCGCAATGCCAAATTCATTCAACACCGCTTCACTTTCTTCTTTCATTTTTTGAACTTCTGGATCATTCGGGAAATAGTCAGCAGCTTGGCCCGCCATAATTGCGTTCAAACGAACCCGCATTTCTATTTCTCGTTCGAGCACTCCTTGACGTTCCGGATCGCTACTCAACGAATTATAATAGTTCAATTCTTGCGTATTGATTTCATACATACGCTTAGCCAAATTCAATCCTGAGATGGAATCGCCGGCTTCATAATAAAGATCACTCAATGTCCACATAATTTGCGGTTGATCGTACGGCACGTTTTTCTCCGGCATTACAGCGATACATTTATCAAGCACTTCACGCGCTTTATCCAACTTTCCTTCTGCGACCAACTGCTCGGCCAAGTGACTAAACTGCAAACGGAGATTGGATGTCATACGACGATTATTCTCATCCATATACACATCTTGCGTGTCCATATTTCCCCACTTGAATTTCGACATCATGTTTTCATACATGATATCTGTAGCAACACCACCTTCCAAGTTTGGATTGCTCGATTGTTCATGAAGAATCGGAGTCAATCGATAGGCAAGACCTTCCAATTGGAAATAGCGTTCCAATCCCATATAAGCGTCGCCCCCCGTGGTTACCGCAAAATATACAGGACGACTCCAGTCCATGTTGCGCAACAAATCCATCACCATCATTTGTGATTTGGTAATGTAAGAACGAGGGCGGCCTTGAGCATCCACCAATCCCCATTTGATTTCGGAAACCAGTGAATCCCCTTCATACACAAAGGGACGATATTGTTCAACCACATTGTCTGGTACTTTCAAGCTAAACAAATAGGTATTCAAATAATGAATAGCACGATCACCATTCTGAATTACGTTGTTGTCTAAAGTGAATTTCAAAGCTTCACCAACTGGCATAAAGCCTTTTGTTTCTTCTTTTGGATCAATAAACAATACGTCACGCGTGCCTTGTCTATAGTATTGTTCGCTCATGGTAAATGGAACAGGGGCACTTTGATATGCCTGACGTTTCATTTGATCAATATACCAATCGGTATTCAAAAGAGAAAGATTGACTACACGCACATCTGTCCGCACTCCTTCTACCTCTTGTGCGTACCAAAGCGGGAAGGTATCATTATCACCATTGGTGAAGATAATCGCATTCGGCTGGAGGGAATTGAGATAATTGGTAGCCATGGCAATTCCGGTGAATCGGTTTTCACGATTGTGGTCGTCCCATCCGTCCGCTGCCATCAAATAAGGCGCAGGTATCGCCAACAACACGGCCAGTATACCTTTCCATGAAGCATCTCCCTTAACAAACTGAGCCACTAAAGTAGAGATGGCCAAAAGAGCTACTGCCATGATGCTCATAATAACCAATGACGTGCTGAATCCTTTTCCATTACCCGCTACACTTTCTACCAAATAAAGCACTATTGAACCACCAATGGTCATCATAGCAATGGTCCCTAGCCCTTTCCAGGTCATGCGTGTAGCTGCATCAAACAAAGCGTAAACGCCCAATCCAATCCAAATAGCAAACGCGTAGAAAGAACCAGAATACGCATAATCGCGTTCACGCGGTTGAAGCGGTGTTTGGTTCAAATAAATAACGATGGCAATACCGGTCAAGAAGAACAACATACCCACCACCGAAAAATCTTTCGGATGACGCACCAATTGAAAAATCAATCCAATCAATCCAATAACTAAGGGGAAGAAATAGAACTTGTTGAATCCTTTATTTTGTTTTTCCAAATCTGTCAACTGATCACGATTTCCAAGACGGGCCTCATCTACAGCATCAAAACCGGAAATCCAGTTACCATCGAGGAAGTCGCCGTTCCCTTGTGTGTCATCTTGCTTTCCGGCAAAATTCCACATAAAGTATCTCCAATACATAAAATTCACTTGGTAACCGAAGAAATAACTCAAATCTTCTCCTTTTGACGGCATCATATCGGCATATTTCTTATCCAACGCACGCATCAAATTATCGAATTCACTCCGTGATTCCACCTGACTCAATTGATACTCCAATTGAGCAATGTAAGCTTCATCTTTCTTCACTTTCTCGCGACCGGCAGCGGTATTCCAATTTTTGTAATTACTCCAAGTCTTGTATTCATTGATATGAGAACCTTGGCTAGAATACATGCGTGGGAAAACACCTTGGAACTCCTTGCGGTAGTTCACCACACTTTCTTTTTTCTCTCCACTCTCCACATATTCTTCAATAATTTTCAATTTCGTATCTGGATGCTCGGCAACATATTTTTCTGCATCAAATCGCTCGCGGCAGCTCAATACCAATCGCGAATTGGTGCGGTCTTCACGAACGCTGTATGACTTCACCCATACATTTGCTCCATCAATATAGGGATCAGTTTTCACCTCTGGAGTATTGAAATACGGACCGAACAAAAGAGGACGATCTCCATACTGCTCACGGTTCAAATAAGAAAGCAATGCGAAAATATTCTCTGGATTATTTTCATCCATTGGTGTATTTGCATTCGACCGAATAATAATGGTTGCGAAGGAGGTATACCCTATCATCGCTACCATTACACCAAGAATAAGCGTATTCCATAACACTTTGCCTTTCTTGGCCGTATAGTACAATCCGAAGGCAATCAATCCAATCAACATAACGAAGTAGAAAATCACCCCTGAATTGAAAGGCATTCCGAACGAATTCACGAAAGTGCGCTCAAAGAATCCGGCCAATTTCACCGCATAGATGATAATACCGGTTTGAATCAATCCCAACAAAGCCACAGACACCACACCGGTGACCATCGCTCCTTTCCAAGTAAACTTGTAGTTTTTATAATAATAAACAAAGGCGATAGCAGGAATGGCCAAGAGGTTCAACAAATGGACACCAATGGAAAGTCCCATCAGATAAGCTATCAACACTACCCAACGCAAAGAACCAGTTTCGTCTACCACGGATTCCCATTTCAAAATCGCCCAGAAAACCACGGCGGTGAAAAGAGATGACATCGCATACACTTCGCCTTCCACAGCGGAAAACCAGAAAGAATCACTGAACGTGTACGCTAAGCCACCGATAATACCGCTGCCCAAAACTGCCCACATCTTTCCTGTAGTTAATTCACCGGTAAGATCAGCCAATTTCTTCGCCATGTGCGTGATCGTCCAGTGTAAAAACATAATGGTCGCTGCAGAAGAAAGTGCTGAAAGCATATTGATCATAAAGGGCACTTTCTCTGGAGATACGAATGACGCAAAAACGTGCGCAATCAACATAAAGAAGGGCGCTCCTGGAGGGTGTCCAACTTCTAATTTATAGGCTGAAGCAATAAACTCACCGCAGTCCCAAAAAGGCATGGTAGGCTCTAGCGTGAGATAATAAACAACGGTAGCTACTAAGAAAAGTAACCATCCGGTGATGATGTTTAGTTTTTGATATGACATACTAAAGATTTAGCAGAATGGTGGCGAATATAACCCCAATCTGTGGATGAATCGATACCTCGACTGTTTGTTATTAACCTCATTTAACCAAAAAAGCCCACTCCTTTCGGAATGGGCTTTTCTAAATATCTCACTTATTTTCAGTGAACAATACTCACTTTCTTCACAGAAGAAAATGTTTCACTTGAAATAACTATCGTGTAAACTCCTTCAGACCACGCACCCACGGCGATCTCCGATGTAGCATTGGTCATTTTAGAAACATATACTTGCTCTCCAATTGCATTGTAAACAGTAACTTGAGCATTTTCATTGGTTGGATACTGTACTATAGACATTCGGTCTGAGGCCGGATTCGGATAAATGTTGATTGCCGCTTCCATTGATTCACCAACTCCATTGCCACAAATTGTGTTTACACCAAATTCAAAACTTGTTCCATTCGATAGCGCTTCGGCAACTGAATTTTCAATTTGTACCAAATCCATCAAAATGCTGATATTGATATCGCCTTCCATGGCTTCCAAAGAAGTCAAGTTAAACTCATAACATCCGTCAGGAATGCACAAGGCTGTGCTGAATTCAAACTCGCCAAGAACAGGCAATTCTACGCTAGTCAGGACTACCTCATTCTGAAGAACTTCCAAATTCACCATATCTGCAGCTTTTCCAAGGTAGTTACCATTCATGTAAATTACGATTTCATTGTTTTCGCAAGGAACTTCAAAATCATCCACAATCACTGTGGTGCAATATTCATCTGAACAAGCACCTCCGGCAGTTACTAAAGACAAGCATACTTCGTAGGTACCATTTTCGGTGTAATACACGTTGCCACCTTGATTATAGGAAGTAGAACCGTTGCCATATGTCCATGTCCATTCCACATTTCCTGCATACGTAGATTGATTAACAAACTCAACATGACCGGCCGTTTGAGTATATACCGGTTCAAATAAAGCCTCACAACTCACTGTCTCAACGCAGTCACCACTAAGAGAAAGCAAATAGGTACGTCCATTTCCTTCACAAGCCTCTACAAAATTCACAATTTCCCATGGACCGCCGGCAAGAACATTTACAGCTGTCCAATCAAAATCATTATTTCCTGCACATAGTGTCAGTTCGTAACAACCATTTTGCAAGCATAGTGACTGATCAAAATATGGATCAAGTGGCGTGTACTGGGCAACACCGGAAGCAACGGTCAATTGCGAAGTCACATTAGTCAAGCTAAATTCAAAGGATGATGCACCACCTTCTTCCATATAGCTATCAATCGCGAAGTTGACGTTGGTGCAAGACGGTATTTCCTCGATTACAATTTCTACACAACCTTGCACAGGCTCAGGACAAAGTTCTGATTCTACCATACCACAGATGGTGTAAACGCCTGGTTCATCAAATTGATGTGTTACTACCCAAGTAGCGTTCATCTCCGTTCCGTCTCCAAAAGTCCAATGCATAGGATAAACTTCTGGAGATCCGTAAGCGGTGAATTCATAAAATCCGGTTTCCAATTGGATAGCTTCTATTTCAATAGCACAATCGGTGGTCGAACATAAATTTACGGTGATCTCTTCACAAAGTTCAACTCCTTCAGGACATCCGTTGGAAGTAAAGAACGCGCACACATTATATACACCCTCTTCGGTAAATGTGTGTTGAATAAAGTGTCCGGCATTGTCCACTGCTTCATTGCCAAAATACCAAGTCACATTTTCGCCTTCTTGGAAATTGCCGGCCTCAAAAACCCATTCACCGCACTCACCGGCGGCATAGAGGGACTCCGGACAATTCACAGAAGCGACAATATTTTCAATAATAATAGTGGTGCAATATTCAGAAACACATGGCTCCATACCTTCAATAAGAATACATCCTTGTCCAGGTGAATAAGTGGCGGTCAAACACACCGTGTACTCGCCATTGTCTGCATATGTATGTGTTGGATTCGATTCGTCAGAGAAAGTTCCATCTCCGAATGACCACCAATAAGACACATTCTGCTCCAACGGCGTACTTTCATTGTTGAAACTCACGTAGCCGGGGTCATTATCGCTGATATTGGGGAAATACAAGGCACTGCATTCTCCTGGAGGAAAATCAAGACAGAATGGGAATTCAAATACTTGAGTACCATAAACCAAATTAGCACTTGGCTCAACGAATTCGTCACCAAACATCATATTCCCGAAGAAGGTCTCGGGGCCGCTAACGCCATTGCCAACGATACGCAATTGATAACAACCTTCTTCCAAACATACCGTTTGATAAAAATGCGGGTTTTCGGTATTGAATCCAGCGTTGCCGCTAGCCACAACCACATTTTGTTGGGTTTTTACTGTCCACTCCACATTGGTTGGACCATTCAAATTTACATTTGAATAAATGTGCACATTAAATTCGAAACATTGAGCCTGAGAAAGCGTGCTCAAAAAGATGACTGCAATAGCAGTAAGTAGTGATTTCATAGTGATAATACTTGGTTAAGTCATTGAAAGACTAAATGAAAGCCGAATAAGTTGCGTCAAAAATTAAACGAATCGTGGATCAACCGGCATGACATAACCGCAGTTCTTGCAAGTACGCAAATCTTCGCTACCGTAAAAGTGCTTGAATCGAGGCAAGAAGTCTTTTTCAATATTATCTAGCACAAAATAAGTGTCGTGTAGTTTGGTGTTGCATTTATCACAAAACCATAGCAATCCATCTTTCAATTCGCGATCGTTTCGCTTGACTTCAATGACTAAACCCACGGTGTTTTCGCCTCTTTGGGGTTGATGAGGCACACCACCGGGAAGCAAAAACATCTCTCCTTGCTTAATAGGAATATCTACTGCTTGCCCATCTTCCTGAATACGTACATTGATGTCTCCTTCCAATTGATAAAAAAGTTCTTCCGTCTCGTTGTAGTGATAATCATTTCGTGCATTCGGTCCACCAACGATCATAACGATATAATCTCCGGCTTCTTTATACAGATTTTTATTTCCGACAGGAGGTTTGAGCAAATCGCGATTTTCTGCGATCCATTGCGTCAAATTGAAGGGTCTTTTAATGGCCATGATTTTCTATTTTCGGGGTGAAAGTAACACGAAAAGCGCAATATGTCTTGACTGATTCTCGTCACTTTCCAAAGCGATCTTTCACCTCACACAAGGCGAAAAGCACTTCCGGATCATTTTCAAAGGCTGTTCCGATCACAACCATGTCTGCACCCGCTTCGTACGCTTCTTGTACTTGGCGTTCTGTTCGAATGCCACCGCCAATAATAATTGGAATTTCCACAGCATGGCGTACCGCTTCAATCATGCGTGGGCTAATCGGTTTTTCTGCACCACTTCCACCATCCATATAAATGCATCGCATACCCAACAATTCTCCCGCAAGCGCTGTAGCTACCGCAATATCAGGCTTGTTGGCAGGAAGCGGATTGGTATTGCTCATATACGAAGCAGTGGTTTGCTTCCCTCCATCAATAATCATATAGCCCGTGGGAATGATCTCGATGCCCACTTTCTTCAACATGGGTGCAGCTTGCACATGCTGTCCTATCAATAATTCAGGATTGCGTCCGGATATCAACGACAAAAACAACATCGCATCCGCATCAGGAGATACTTGGTGTGGACTTCCAGGAAATAAAAGAACCGGCAGACAACTTTTCTCTTTGATCTCTTTTAATGTTTGATGAAAATGCGCTTCCATAATCAAGCTACCGCCGACACAAATGATATCGGCACCGGCATGCTTAATCAAATTGATCACGTGATTCACGTGCGCCGCATCGGTAATCTTATCAGGATCAATCAACACAGCTAGCGATTTTCTGTTGTCCTTCTTCAAGGATTCCAGATGGGAAAGGATACGATTCATAACATATTGTAAGGGTAGCTAAAGGTAAGCATTTCGTTTTGGAGGCACGTTGAAAAAGTCGGATTTACTAACATTGCATCGTTCACTCTTTTCAAAAAACGGCATTTTTCTATTGCCAGAATCATACTTTCTTAGACCATTCGAATTTCGATGTGTTGCCTAAACATTATCACACTGAGATTCAACGCTAAATCATAAGATGACCCATGGAAAATTCATTGCGTTTCGATCTTCCAAAAGAAAATTCTTCAATCATTAAAGTGGTTGGAGTTGGTGGCGGTGGTTCTAATGCCGTTAACTACATGTACGAACAAGGAATCACTGGTGTAGACTTCATCGTCTGCAACACCGATTCTCAATCGCTCGACAAAAGCCCTGTTCCAATCAAGGTTCAACTCGGCTCTACCCTCACTGAAGGTCGTGGTGCCGGTTCTATTCCGGAAGTAGGCCGCAATGCCGCCATCGAAAGCCTCGATGAAATGAAAGCGCTTCTCGCAGACAACACCAACATGCTCTTCGTTACTGCCGGTATGGGCGGTGGCACGGGTACTGGTGCTGCGCCAGTAATCGCCAAAATGGCCAAAGAAATGGGCATCCTCACTGTAGGTATTGTTACCATTCCTTTTGTATTCGAAGGCCGCAAGCGCTCTGTGCAAGCAGATCTTGGTTTGAAAGAAATGCGCGAAGCCGTTGATACATTGCTCGTTATTCGCAATGATAAATTGCGCGAACTATACGGCAACCTCACGTTGAAACAAGCTTTCGGACATGCGGACGAAGTGCTCTGCACTGCGGCCAAAGGCATTGCCGAGGTCATCACGCTTACAGGTACTGTAAACGTCGATATGAACGACGTGAAAACCGTTATGCGCGAAAGCGGTGTAGCGATCATGGGTAGTGGCCGCGCTTCAGGTGAAGGCCGCGCTAAACGCGCCGTTCAAGTAGCTCTCGAATCTCCACTTCTCAATGACAACGATATCCACGGCGCAAACTTCGTGCTCCTCAATATTACTTTCGGTCAAGAAGAATTGCTCATGGATGAGATCAGTGAAATCACTGACCACATCCAAGAACAAGCTGGTCTTAATGCAGAAGTGATCTGGGGCTACGGTCAAGATGCTACTTTGGGCGATGATATCTGCGTGACAGTAATCGCCACCGGATTCCAAGCAAAAACTGTTGAAAGCGTTCTTCCTTCTGCTGCTGCAGAACCCGTGAAGCACGTGTTGGACGCACCTCTCGCTACTGAAGTGGTAAATAAAGTGGCTAAACCAACCGAAGAAATCAAGCCAGATACAACTCCGGTGAACAACGCCACCACAGAGCCTTTCATCAAAAAGTTTGACCTCGAATCAGCTGCGCCTATCGTAGACAAAGTGTCCACTCCTCAACCTTCTCTCTTCAATACAGACGAACTCCCAGAGTTGTCTACTTTGAAATTGAAAAGCGAAGAGCCCTTGGCTTCTGAAAAGCCAAACTATATCCCACTCGAAAACACATTGAAAAATGATGTGCTCGATCAGGTAAACAACACCACCGATTCATTCCTATTGAAAGAATCAACCGCCACCATCACAGATCGTCCAGCGCGCTCTGAGATCATGGCTCGAAATAAAGACCGCGAAATGCGTATCCGTGAGTTTACCATGAAACTCAAAACCCCAAATGGATTGAATGAAATGGAAAATGAACCGGCTTACATGAGAAGAAAAGTAACTCTCGAAAATACTCAGCAATCTAACGAAAGCACCGTTTCTCGTTTTACCCTCAACGAAACTACCGATGAGAATGGTGAAAAAAGAACCGAGTTGAGAGGCAACAACCCTTTTCTCCACGACAACGTGGACTAATTCGAAACCTGCAAACTTCGATGGATAAAGCCGGGTCACTCTGTCCCGGCTTTTTTCTTGTCCTAAAACAAACTCGTTTGTTGATGCAACAGTCGAGGCGCAAATAGATCTTGCCCCAATTCTTCTTTGACCAACCGCGCAAATAATTGACAGGTCTCCGGCGTATTAAGACTCTCTGGTTGATGCATCCACAACTGAAATTCGTGCAGCCCTTGTGCCTGCCATTTTTTTAAACGCTTCACCCAATCACGGAGACGTACCTCATCCGTTGGGTCCAAATCATTTCCTCCAAACCGAACAATGCAATGTGGTGTCGTCAACCGCATATGTACCGCATCGCGGCGACCTGCTGTGTCAGAAATAATGGAACTTATTCCCAAACTGCGCATGGCATCCCAAGTTTCCTCTGCAGCTGGATTACCATCGAACCAAGATGGATGTCGAAATTCCAAAGCAAACCGCATATCACGCGGCAATGATGTGAGAAATGCTATCAACTGCCCGGCCTTTTCAGAAGAAAAATGAGGAGGCAACTGGATAAAACTGACCGATAGCTTTTCACCAAACTCCAAAATATTTTCCAAAAATTCGTCGGTGATATTTTCACAATGTTGAAACCGACGATAATGAGAAATGCTCTGTGGAAACTTCGGACAAAACACAAAGTCTTCACGCACGGATGAGGCCCAAGTACGCACCGTTTCCTTAGTTGGTAAGCGATAATGCGTTGCATTCAATTCTATGGTCGAAAACTGATCGCCATAGGCGGTAATGAAATTTTTCTTTGCTGTTTTCAAGGGATATATTTTCCCCACCCATTGCGGAATATTCCACATGGTTCCTCCCATCAAAATCCGCGACACACGAGGCGCTCCAGAAAGCAATTGGGTCGTAACCGAATGATCATTCGGTAAATCAAAAGAAACATCTTGAATATGATCGAGCTTGCCAAATTTCATAATGAACGCAAGCTACAAAGACTTTTCGAGATCAAATCACTTTGGAAAAGACCTGCATTTTGGGCTCATTTCGCCATAATCTCAAATCGAAAGCCATACAAACATTTCGAACAAATGCCTTACCTCGCTCGGTGATTTTTAACCCTTCTTCTTCAAACTCCATCAATCCATCAATCTCCATCTCCTCTAGTCGTACCATAATGTCGCCCAAGTCTTCAGGGCTCAAATCTGTATCCGCCAAATTGGTTTCAAATCGACACATGATATCCAAAATGGCTTGTCGAATCCTCAAATCTTCTTCACTCAACAAATGTCCTCTGAAAATAGGAAGTACACCTTCATTCACTTTTGTTATATAATCCTCTACCTTCTTATAATTTTGAGCAAAGCCAAACCAAGAATCGCTGATGGAAGAAGCGCCTAGCCCAACAAGCAAATGTGTATCACAAGAGGTATACCCCATAAAATTGCGATGCAAACGCTTTTCATTAAATGCATGATACAATTCATCCGAAGGCAACGCAAAATGATCCATTCCGATTTCCATGTATCCTGCCTCTTCTAACATCTCGCGGCCCGTTTCATACAAGGCTCGCTTCTCCATATCGTCGGGCAAATCTGCCTCGGTAAACTTCCTTTGTCCGGGCTTAATCCAGGGTACATGCGCATAACTATAAAAAGCAATTCGATCGGGACGAAGCCGCGTCACCTCGTTAATCGTATTCACAACCCCTTTCAGTTGTTGTTTGGGTAAACCATAAATTAAATCAAAGTTGATTGACTCATATCCGAGGTAGCGCGCGATCTCGACACAACGCTCCACATGTTCTACCGATTGGATGCGATTAATGGTGTCTTGTACAATAGGATCGAAGTCTTGAATGCCTAAACTCAATCTTCGAAATCCCAATTCATACAACGTGGCCAAATGCTCAGCGGTGGTATTGTTCGGGTGTCCTTCAAAACCGAATT